>CAZECH010000351.1:0-3545 GCA_964510675.1 uncultured Ignavibacteriaceae bacterium | reverse complement strand
GTCGCGGGTTCGAGTCCCATAGCCAGCTCTTGATAAGCCTTGTGATAGATCGTTTTGAGACTTTTCTATGTAGTGCAAAAAAGTTAATCCAGTCTTTCTAAATAAATTATAAATATACTGTTCCATAGTTCGACCAAGTCTTAAATAGTGTTCTTCAACACTGCTAAACTTTAAAATAATTTATAAATTTCAAATAAATTCGATACTTAATTTTACTAAGGCTTTTTTCATTTATTAAATACCAAAGAATTTAATGCAAAGAATTAAGATGATAGAAGTAATCTTAGAATAAAAATTAATAAAGGGAAGAGTGCCGATGAAATAAAACCTCCATACAATCCGGCAGCATGATTATATGTAACATAGCACAGAGACTTCTGGCTGCCGGGTTATTTTAAGATTTAACTATGGCTGCTCTTTTCTTTATAAAAAAATCAGGAAATTATAATTTAATCTAAAAAATATTTAGTGGGAGGATGAATGGAAAATATTTATAATCATGATATCTCAATCACAGAAATAAGAGCTTTAAGTAAAATGATTCCCGGACGGAAAATTGATGATAAATTCAAATATATAAATTCATTACCTGATGATTTATACCTTGCAGACTTATTCCGTTTATACCTAATTCGAGGAGATAAACAAAAGGCGGAATTGTACTTAAATAAGATTGAAGACAATATGTTGAAAATTTTTTTAGCTGAGATTTAATACATAACTGCAAATTTTTATTATAGTTTTTAACTGTGCTTAGAAAAACCTGCGAGATTTAATCCCCTATCGGTTGAAAACCTTTTTATTCTTATCTGAATTAGTTAGATTAAAATTATTCTTTATTAAAGATTTTATATGAAACCAATATATCTTAGAAAAGATACTAACAACGGGATAAGAAAAGTCTTAATAGATATGGCTTACCTTGTATATTATAAAAAGATCAGGTTACCCAAATGGCAATGGGAAAAAGGTTTATACCTTCCTTACAAACCAGAAAGAACTAATGTGAAGTTTGAGAAATATTTTTTATCTGATGATAGGATAATAAGAAACGATACAGACCACTTTTTCTTTGAATTCCCGTTCAAACCTGAACAAGTTGAACAGGTTGCCGTTTAATTTTTCCCTTCAAAAACATTTGTAAGAAGCGATAAAAGATCATTTTTTGAAAAAGGTTTTGATATGTAATGAGAGCAGCCTCTTTTTAAAAATCTTTCTTTATCTCCTACCATTGCGTGAGCTGTAACCGCAATAACAGGAACTGATAAATAAACAGGATTCTTTTTTATCTCTTCGGTTGCCATTAAGCCATCGTACTCACCTTTCAATGATATATCCATAAGGATGCAATCATAGTTTATTTTTTTTGACAAATCAACAGCCTCAACACCTGATTTGACCCAGTCTGCTTTGTATTGCTCCTCCAGGAATCTCAGGATTATTTTAGCATTTACTTCATCATCTTCTACAAGAAGCAAGTTAAATATTTTCGATTTACCATTATGCAATATATAATTCCTTAATTAGTTAAGTATAATTTGTACTCAATATCACAATAAACCTGCCATTAAATTTACAGTTTTGATAAAGATTTGATAGCAATCAGTTTCATCAAGTAGCAGTATTTCCACAATTCTAATATCAAAATTTCTTTTTACCAGATAAATGATTGTATTAATAATAGATTCTCACAAATATAATATTTCATTTAATTAATTTGCCTATTGGCTCTTTAATGTAATATTCATATCACAATAAAATTCATCTACATAAGGATTTTGGCTTACAGACAAAATACATCTCAGTGTATCTTACTTTCTACCTGAACCATTAGTAAAACCTCTTTTGATTGATAAAATATATTTAATTGAAACAAATAGGTGTATAGAATCGGAAAGGAATTTGAAGTAGTATTTGATATCATTATTCTGTAATCGGAATTACTACAACTAAAATGTTCCAAAGGATTTAAAATAAAAAACCCCTCCATTTGAAGGGGTTTGAAACAGAAAATCCAATATTAAATATTTATCTTGCCATCCACCCGCCATCCACCAACAATACATGTCCATTCACATAATCACTCGCTTCAGAAGCTAAAAAGACAGCAATACCTTTAAGATCATCTGGCGTTCCCCATCGTTCAGCAGGTATTCTTTCGGTGATTGCCTTATATCTTATTTCATCCATTCTTAATGCTTCAGTATTTTTGGTTGCCATATAACCGGGTGCAATTGCATTTATATTCAAACCAAACTTTGCCCATTCATTTGCAAGTGCCTTTGTAATTTGTGCAACTGCTCCTTTGCTTGCAGAATATGATGGAACAGTAATTCCCCCGCTGAAGCTTAAAAGCGATGCGATATTAATAATCTTGCCTTTCTTTCTTTTAAGCATATCTTTTGCAACAGCCTGTGAAAGAAAAAAAACTGTTTTGCTGTTAAGATTCATAACATAATCCCAATCTTCTTCTGAATAATCAATTGCAGGAGTTCTGCGAATTGTTCCGGCATTATTAATTAGAATATCAACCTTTCCAAATTTCTTTATTGTTTCATCAACAATCATCTGTAATGATTTTGTATCAGAGAGATCTGCAGTTAATGCTAATACTTCTCTTCCTAGTTTTTTTATTTTTTCACCCGCATCGGTTTTTGTATTCAGGTCCACAATCACAATATCAGCTCCGGCTTCAGCCAGGCCAACACTCATTCCTTCGCCAAGCCCGCTTCCGCCGCCGGTTACAATTGCAGTCTTACCTGATAGATCAAATAATTTCATGATATGATCCAATCCTTATTATTATTATTAAAATATGGGATACATAACTAACCGTGAATGCTTTGATTAAAAATTTTTGCATTCTCGGTAAGCTTAGAATAGTTATCTTCTTCAATTGCTTTTTTATCAAGCAATGCAGTACCAACTCCGACCGCACAAGCTCCGGCTTTTATCCATTCACCTGCATTGTGCAGAGTTACTCCACCCGTTGGCATTAATTTTAAGAATGGCATCGGAGCTAATACTCCTTTAAAGAATGCCATTCCAACAACATCAGCTGGAAATATTTTAACCACATCAGCACCACCTTCATAAGCAGTCAACGCTTCAGTCGGAGTAAAGGCACCCGGCATTACAGGAAGATTGTGTTTTCTAACTGTTGAAACAACTTCTTCTTTATATACAGGTGATACAACAAATTTAGCTCCCGCATTAATTGCTTCTGTTGCAGTTTTAGAATTCAACACCGAACCAACACCAACCAGAACATCATTGCCCATTGTTTTAGATATTTCTTCAATTGAAGCAAGAGCATTTGGGACGGTCATCGTAATTTCGATTGCCGAGATTCCCCCTTTATGTATAGCTTCTACAACTTTTTTAAGTTTATCAGAGTTACTCATTCTGATAATTGCAACTGCTTTCAGTTCAAATATTTTTTTTAATATAGTTTCTTTAGTCATAGTTATCTCATTCATTTAAACATTATAAGTTGAAGAAGCAGTTGTACCGCCCTTTCCTGTCCAGTTAGTATGAAAGAATTC
>CAZECH010000350.1:556-3566 GCA_964510675.1 uncultured Ignavibacteriaceae bacterium | reverse complement strand
CTACACCACTTATCTTTGCAAGGTTTGAAATTATTTCTTCAGTTATTCCATCAGCAAAATAATCATCTTCAGACCCCTGGCTAAAGTTGGCAAATGGAAGAACTGCAATTCTGTTTCCTGATTCAATTACCAAATCATTTTTTTTGCTTTGGAAAATAAAATATCCCGCAGACGCTAATAAAAGGATTATTACTGCAATTACAATGGAGCGATTTTTTATAAAAGAATTTTGAATAGAAGAACCAGTTGTTTTTTTCTCCCAGGGTAAAACAATTTTATAAACATTCATTGGAAGCTGAATGTTTTTTAATTTTCTTTTACCAACTTTCAGAACCGGATATTCAACTTTAGATTGTATCTGCCTTGCTACATCTTCTGAAAGACAAATGCATCCCGGTGAAGCCAATGGCTCTAACCTTGCTGCAAGATTTACCCCATCACCATGAACCTGCCTGCCCGTATGGACAACATCGCCAACATGCAAACCAACGCGCAAAAGTATTTTTTTATCAGAAGGAACTACCTGATTTCGTTCATACAAAGTTTTTTGAATTTCAATTGCACATTTTGCTGCATCCAAAGCACTTGCAAATTCTACAAAAAATGAATCACCTGCTGTTTCTATTTCCTTGCCGCTATGTTTAAGAAAAATCGGACGGAGAATTTCTCTATGTTCTTTAAGAAGCTCAAGCGCTAACTCTTCATTTTTTTGTGTAAGAGCACTATAGCCAACCATATCGGTAAACATAATTGCAGATAAACGCCGGTAGTCTTTTTCTATTGTTAAAGGCCCATATTCAGTATTTTCTGTTTCTCGATTCTGAACTTTTTCTTTTAATCTTTTCAAATCTTGAAGAAGTTCGCTCATATTTTGGTATCTGGCGGAAGGGTTCTAGATAAAGCTTTATCAATTATTTTTTGCAGATCTTTTGGAACATTTGTTCTGAAAAATGTAAAAGGCTTTTGCTCTTCATTAAGAATCGAATAGATAACCGCCTGATCATACTCTCCTTTAAAGGGAAGCTGCCCTGTAACCATTTCATATAATACAACTCCAAATGACCAGATGTCTGATCTATGGTCAACATTTTCTCCATGGATTTGTTCCGGAGACATATAATTTACTGTTCCAACTATAGAACCAGTTTTGGTTACCCCGGATTGAGCGCCGGCAATTTTTGCTAAACCAAAATCCAGAATCTTAACTTCTCCGCGTTCTGTAATAATTATATTACCCGGTTTGATGTCACGGTGTACTATCCCGGCTTCATGGGCCCTTTTCAATCCTTCGGATATCTGAATGCCTGTATCGAGAATCTTTTCTATTTCCAGAGGAGAACGATCAATTTTGTTTTTTAATGTTTCACCTTCGTAACAAGCCATTGCAATGTACATCTGGCCTTCATTTGTTTCATCTATTTCATAAATTGTACAGATATTAGGATGATCTAATGCTGATGCAGCCTGGGCTTCAAAAACAAATCTCTTTTTTGCCTCAGTGTCCCTGGTTAATTCAAAAGGCAGAAATTTTAAGGAGACTAATCTTTTTAATTTTGTATCTTCAGCTTTATAAACAACTCCCATACCTCCTTCACCAAGTTTCCCCAGAATTTTATAATGCGCAATAGTTTGTCCTTCTGATATTTCTTTTTCTGCTTTAACAATTTTGTTATTTATTACATGAGATGAAGTAATATCTGTTTCTCTTTTAATTCCTAGAAATTCATAAACTTCATCAAGGAAACGTTGCCACGCCGGTTCACTTTCTAATAAGATATGGTTTTTACTTGGAAGCAAAACAAATTTGGAGCCTGGAATCATTGCTGCAAGCTGGCGGCCTGCATCAAGAGGTACTCTTCCGTCATTTTCAGAATGCAAAACAAGAGTTGGTACATTGATCTTTGGAAGCAGCTCAAATACATCAATTTTACCAAATTCCTCATGAAACCTTATGGCATTCTGCGGCGAAGATGAAACACGCTGTAACTCTGCAAATGATTGCAGAAGTTCTGCGGATGCTTCAGGCATAAATAAATTAGCAAATACCTGACGGAAAGCAGGATTGTCCTGACCCCATCCGACCTTTATAAGCGTAGTTAATGCATGGTGCTGTTCAGCTTCGTTTGGCTGGAAATTTCTGATAGTTCTTCCCTGTGCATAGGATCCATATAGAATAAGATGGCTAACCTTCTCCGGATATCTTATTGCATAAGTTATTGCTACAGGACCTCCCTGTGAAATTCCTAGTAAGGGGAAATTATTAAGGTTTAATGTATCTACTACTGTTTCTAAATCTTTTACCCAAGAGTCAAAAGAAAAATAATCTATATTCCAATCTGAAAGCCCACAACCCCTCTCATCATACCTTATTAAAGTATGATACCTGGATAGTCCTTTTATCCAATGCTGCCAAACCGGACTTTGCCAATCATATTCGAGGTGACTTAACCAGTTGGCTGCTTTTATTAAAACCGGTCCATTTCCAATTGTTGCATAAGCAATTTTAACACCATCTGGCGAAGTACAAAAACGTATTTCCTGCTTCATTAATTTTTATTAAAAAATTATCCTATAAAAATTTTTTTGATCTGCTTTATAAGCCATTCTCGGCGGACAAGTCTACCTTCGTACAAAATATTGTAGTGTGATATGATTTCACCTATCATACTTTTAATATATCAACTGGTTATTATTTATCTGGAATATCCTTTACGCCGTTAAAATAATGGATTTATATGTTAAATGTAAACTCCTTCTTGAACTTGCTCTTGAACTTGAACTTACACCTGAATTGCCTGTCAATTTTCCGGTTGAACCCAATCTCTTATATTTTTAAGTTTATCACCGGAAATCAGAATTAAGGTGACTAAAATGTATAATTTATTTATGCCCGATAGAAAAACTATGTACAATGCTCTTCTTAAAAAAGATAGCAGTTTTGAAGGGATCTTTTTTGTTGGTGTTAAAACAACAGGAGTATTTTGCAGACCAACCTGTACGGCCCGTAAAC
>CAZECH010000350.1:0-546 GCA_964510675.1 uncultured Ignavibacteriaceae bacterium | reverse complement strand
AAAATGTAGATTTTTTTTCTTCTGCTAAGGAAGCACTGCAATATGGTTACAGGCCTTGTAAAGTTTGTCATCCTCTTCAATTAAATGGAGAAGCACCCGAATGGCTGAAAGGACTGCTGAAAGACATAGAAGAAAAGCAGATTACAAGAATAACTAACTCAAATCTTAAAGAAAAAAATATTGATCCTGCACGTGTAAGCAGGTGGTTCAAAAAATATCATGGGATGACTTTTCAAACTTACTTAAGATTATTACGAGTGAATAAAGCATTCGGGCAGATTAAGTATGGTGAGAAGGTTCTTGAATCTGCGTTTGATACCGGTTATGAATCCTTAAGCGGATTTGCGGAAGCTTTCAAAAAGACAACTGGATTTTCTCCATCGAAAGCCAAGAATAAAAATATTATTTCAGTAACAAGAATTTTATCACCGCTTGGACCTTTGCTTGCCGGAGCTACTGAAGAAGGAATTTGTCTGCTTGAATTTGTTGACAGACGGATGCTTGAAACACAAATTAAAAGATTGAAAAAGATTTTTAATGCTGAGT
>CAZECH010000349.1:0-3572 GCA_964510675.1 uncultured Ignavibacteriaceae bacterium | reverse complement strand
TGTTCTTGTATAATAATCTAATCCTCTTACAAGATAAGGATCAACTTCAAAAGGAATTTCAGAAATCTTTAAGGTCTCTTTCATTACTTCAAAATTATCCTTACTCTCAGTATCAAGATGATCTAAAAGCAAGGGGGCTTTTTTCATAATTCTTTTATCATTTTCATCGTTGCTGTCAAATATTCTCAGAATATTTTTTTCAAATCTTTTTCTGCTGTCTTCAGATAGTTTATCTTTTTTATCAGAGAGATATTCTTTTAATTTTTCTTTATAAAGATTTCTTGACTCAGGCGTACCTAAAGAATTTATTTTTAAAGAGAGATCTTTTAAACCAAGTGCTTTCAGAATTTCATAAGCTACCTGGATCATTTCAACATCAAGATAAACAGAAGTACTGCCCAAAGCTTCTGCTCCGAACTGGTGGAATTGTCTCAGTCTCCCAGCTTGAGGCCTTTCCTGCCGGAACATTGGTGAAACATAATAAAGTTTATTAAGTGCTTGCTGTTTACCAAGCGAATGCTCAATGAACGCCCTTACAACTGATGCAGTCATTTCAGGTTTAAGAGTAATATTATTTCCGCTCCTATCAATAAAAGAATACATTTCCTTGCCAACTATATCGGTCTCTTCCCCGATTCCTCTTGCAAAAAGAAATGTCTCTTCAAAGATTGGAGTTCTTATTTCACTGTAGTTAAAGTTTTTAAAGATTTGCTCAATTGTTCGTTCAACAATTTTCCAGGAAGGAATTTCTTCCGGTAGAATATCTTTAGTTCCGGTTATTGCTTTAATCATAAATGAAATTATAGTAATCTTTGTTTGTCATGCTGAACTTGTTTCAGCATCTTTTGTCAATGATGAAACTGTATTCAGATTCCGAAACAATCTCCGAAACTAGTTCGGGACAAGGTTCGGAATGACAACTTCTATCAATTCAAACTCACACCTCAAAATAATTTTCTTCTTCTTTTCTGAACAGTTCAAAAATTTCTTCAGACGAATTTGCCTTTGAAAGCTTCTCCCTGAATTCATCTTTATTCATCATTCTTGAAATGCGGCTTAACAGCTTAATATGTGTGCTGACAAGATTATCTTTTCCAACCAAAAGAAAAATTAAGTTGACGGGTTTATTATCAAGAGCCTGATATTCAAAGGGAATATTGGTTTTACCAAATGCAGCAATTATTTCATTTATTGCATCTGTTTTTCCATGAGGAATTGCAAATCCTTTTCCAACTCCTGTGGACATAATCTTTTCACGCTCAAGAACAGCATTGCGTACTTTTTCAATATCAACTATACGCTTATCAGTATTAAAAAGATTTATAAGTTCGTTAATAACTTCTTCTTTTTTATTTCCATTAAGTTCAGAAATAATAAATTCCGTTTTAAGAATATCTGTAACCTTCATCAGAATCCCGGATTAAAATGAATTAAATAATCAAAATTAAATTACAATTTAACAATACACCTTTAGTTAATCAATTTATTTAACTGGAAAGGATAAAATAATAAGAACTCACTCCAATCACTCTCAAAAAAGAAGAGAGACTTAAGAGACTTATTTGATTTCAAAATTATTTAGAACACAACTGTAAATAGCATTAAAAAATAAATTGCCACACAAAAAACTTTACATTAAGTTTACCAATGAGATTTTATTTAAAAACATAAGGGGATACTTATGGATATACTTAATAAAACTGTCCTGGTTCTTGGAGGATTTGGTTTAGTCGGTAGTGCGGTTGCAAGAAAGCTTATTGTTGAAAATCCTAAAAGAATAATAATCACTTCTCTACTCCTTTCTGAAGCTGAAGAAGCTGTTAAAAAGCTAAATGTAGAATTTCCATCCCAGGGACCGGATTATTTTATTCCTTTCGGTGGAGATATTTTTGTTAGAGATGAATTTAAAAATGAAACCCGCCAATCTTTACTTAATGATCCTGCAAAAAGAAAATTATTAGCGCAGGATATAATGGAAGAACTGAGCTCTGAAATTCTGAAAAGTTCTTCCATCTACAAACTACTGAAAAAATATAAACCGGATATTATAATTGATTGCATAAACACTGCAACTGCTATTGCATACCAGGATGTTTATTCTACTTACAGAAGTATTTCAGGAGCTATAAAGAATAAAACGGGATATGAAAATCTTATTGATGAAGTGGAAAAGCTTCTCTGCACACTTTACATTCCGCAGTTGATAAGGCATATACAAATTCTTTACAGCAGTATGAATGAAGTTGGAACAAATATCTATGTTAAAATTGGAACAAGCGGTACAGGTGGAATGGGTTTAAATATTCCGTATACCCACAGTGAGGAAAAACCATCAAGAGTTCTTCTGAGTAAATCTTCAATCGCCGGTGCGCATACACTTCTTCTTTTCTTAATGGGACGAACTCCAAACGGTGCAATTACAAAAGAGATAAAACCAACTGCTGCTATTGCATGGAAGAGAATTGAATTCGGAGAAATTAAAAGAAGAGGTAAAGCAATTGAGATACCTGACATTGAATTGACTGAAGCAGTTCCTCTTAAAGATAAATTTATTCTTTGCTCTGATAAAACATACAAAACAACAAATAAAAAACTTATGTCTGTTTTTATCGATACAGGTGAGAACGGAATTTTTTCCCGTGGTGAGTTTGAAACTATTACTGCGCAGAAGCAGATGGAATTTATTACTCCTGAAGAAATTGCCGAAGTTGTAATCTATGAAGTTAAAGGCGGCAACACAGGTCACGATATTGTAAGTGCACTTGATCACGCTTCAATGGAACCGACTTACCGAGCTGGTTATATGCAGCATATGGCTGTTAAAAAGCTTGCAGAACTTGAAAAAAAACACGGCAAAAGCAGTGTAGCTTTTGAACTTCTTGGCCCGCCGCGTCTTTCAAAGCTGCTTTATGAAATTCATCTTTTGAGATTATTTAATAAAACAATGAGAGATATTCTGAACAAATCTCCCGAAGAACTTTCCGAAAAGAGTTTTGAAATAATCACAAATGATTCCGATTTAAGAAATGAAATTCTGGCAATTGGAATTCCTGTTCTTCTGCCAAACGGAGAATCCCTGTTAAGAGGAGGTGCAATAAAAATCCCTGCATTCAGAGGGGAGAATATTCTTGATGTGAATGAAAAGAATATTAACACATGGGCAAATGAGGGTTGGGTTGATCTTCGGCTATCTAATATGAAAAAATGGCAAAGCAGATTAACAGAACTGATAGAAGAAGCGGAGACTATTACTGCAATAAATACAAGTTCTATGCACGTAAGAACAAAAGATTACTGGGATAATTTTGAAGAAATAAATATTGGTAAAATCTGTAGTTGGATTTTCATTCATGAAGAACAGGGTAAGAGAATGAAAGCTTAGAAATTCTTATTCTGTCAACAGATTAGGATATAATTCAGTATAAGTAATAGTTAGCCTCTTAATAGATTTATACTCTCACTTCAAAAATACTTATCTTGTTAAAATAGAATTTTCAAATTATACGGATTAAAATGACTTCAATAGTTGAATTATTTTCTGACGAAACAATAATTGTAAAGGTAAAGGATAA
>CAZECH010000348.1:0-3582 GCA_964510675.1 uncultured Ignavibacteriaceae bacterium | reverse complement strand
TTAACTCTACTGAAGGAGGAAAAGTAAAATTAAATTCACTTTATCTTGAAGGATCTGAATTCCCCTGTAGTGGAATATATTTCCGGAATAATCCAATTACCGTAAGAGCAATTGCTGAGGATGGATACAAGTTCGATGGATGGAGTGGATCCGTAACATCCACAGAAGAGTCCATAACTCTTTCGGTAACCGGTTCAACAAATTTATATGCTTCTTTTTCAGTTGATACTACTGTCACAAAAGAGATCGTTATAAATGAAATCAATTATAATTCTGCAGAAGATTTTGATTCCGGCGACTGGATTGAATTATACAACAGAAGTGACCAGTCAATTGATGTGAGCGACTGGTATTTCTCAGACAGTGATGATAACCATAAGTTTTTTATCCCTGCTGGAGTAGTTATTGAATCCAACGATTATTTGGTTTTAGTAGAAAATGACAGTGCTTTTACATCTCGTTTCCCGGATGTACAGAATTATATTGGTGAAACAGGTTTCGGCTTAAACGGATCCGGAGAGTTTATGAAATTAGTAAACGGCGACGAACAAATAATTGACTCATTGACTTATGGTGACAGTTTACCCTGGCCTGTGGAAGCTGACGGACAGGGAGCGACCCTGGAATTATTTGATGCCCAAAGTGATAATTCTAACGCTGAAAACTGGAGAGCCTCAATAGGAAATGGTACACCCGGTAAGTTAAATTCTGTTGTAACCTCTATAGAAGCGAATAGTACAAAAATCCCGCAGGAGTTCAGACTATATCAGAATTATCCTAATCCGTTTAATCCTGTGACTCAGATTAGTTACTCTATACCCAGAAGCAATTACATCACACTAAATGTATATAATCTTCTTGGGCAAAAAGTGGAAACATTATTTGAAGGTTTCAGGCAACCGGGAATTTATGAAGTGACGTTCGATGGTAGTGGGCTTGCGAGTGGTATTTATCTGTATCAATTAAAAGCAGATAATTTTTTGAATACGAAAAAGTTTTTACTCGTGAAATGAAAATCAACTTTACTGGCAAAGAATTACTGAATGAATCATATTTCTGGAAAAGAGTTTTGACATTAATTCTATTTTAAAAAATCTGAGTAAATATGTATAAAAGTATTACAAAATTATTGAATAATATCTTTTTAGTTTTTGTTCTTTTTCAGATAGTGTCTTTGAAATTGATGAATGCCCAAACTATCTCTATACAAGGGAAGGTAACTTCATCAAGATTTCCGATAAGAGAAGCCTCGGTTACTTTTATTGATAACGGCGATACATCAAGAAAATTCTCTGCTTTAACAGATAATTTAGGATACTACCTAATTGGAGTGATTACCTCTGTAGAATCTACTACAAATGATCTTCCAACTAAATTTAAACTTGCCCAGAACTATCCAAATCCGTTTTCTTCGTCAACATCAATACCGTACCAGCTCGAAAAAGAATCTGATATTCAGGTTATGATATATGATATACTGGGAAGAGTGGTAAGAAAATTTAATGTCGGGCAACAATCTGCTGGTTTGTATAATATATTATGGGACGGGCGTAACAACTTAGGGCAAAATGTTGCAAGTGGGGTATATTTTTACAGGCTGAATGCCGATGGTGAATCTCAAGTTAAAAAGATGATTTTTAATCAGAATGGAAGCGGTTATATCCCAATTCCACATAATCTTTCTTCAATAAAAAATTCATTTTCAACTAAAGTAAACAAAACACAAAATGTTCAGGGAAATACTTTCACAATTAGAGTCCAAAATACAAGTACTACTTCTCCAGTAATAGTTCCTCAGGAATTAGAAAATGTATTTATACAAAATGATACAACTATTAATTTTTCTGTAGATTACATACCTGTAGCAACAATAAATTTTGATAGTCTTCACCAACATATAAGTGGTTTTGGAGCAGCAAATATAATTGGAAGCGGATGGCGCCCTGATATGACCAGCTCTGAAATAGAAACTGCTTTTGGTACCGGCGATGGTCAACTAGGCTTTACTATTCTGCGTCTTCGTGTTTCCCCTAATCTAAATGATTTTACTAATAATGTTGCAACAGCAAAAGCTGCATATGATATGGGAGTAACGATTATTGCCTCACCCTGGAGCCCCCCTTCTTCTATGAAGACAAATAATAATTTAGTAGGCGGTGAACTAAGAGAAGACGCTTATGATGACTATGCAGCCCATTTAAAATCTTTTGTAGATCTCATGTCAGATAACGGTGTGCCTGTATATGCCGTATCTGTTCAAAATGAACCCGATATTACAGTTACGTATGAATCGTGTGACTGGAATCCGGAGCAGATGGTAAAATTTATAAGCGAGAATGCACCTGCTGTTGGAACAAGTGTGATGGCGCCGGAATCTTTTCAGTTCAGGCGTAATATGTCTGATCCGATATTGAATGATTCTGCTGCCTCAGCAAATTTAGATATTGTAGCGGGGCATATTTATGGAAGTGGTCTAGCTCCTTATCCATTGGCTGAAGAAAAAGGAAAAGAAATTTGGATGACTGAATATTTGATAAATAGCGGTAATCCACCAACCAATCTTAGTATTGATACTGGTTGGACTGGCGCCCTCCAGACTGCCGAAAGTATTAACAATTGTATGAATGCAAATATGAGTGCTTATGTATGGTGGTATATAGTACGGTATTATGGTCCTATTGCTGATGGGACGTATGCCAATAAAGGAGACGTTACAAAAAAAGGTTACGTTATGTCTCAGTTTGCAAGATTTATTCGTCCTGGTTTTTACAGAGTTGAAAGCAGTGTCGCACCACCTTTAAGTAATGTTGATGTAACTGCCTATAAAGATCCGACATCCCCTAAAGTTGTTATTATTGCTATAAATTCAAGTTCTGCTCAGACAGAAAATGTTTTTAGAATAGAAAACGGAACAATGACAACAACTTTTACTCCTTATACAACATCTGAATTTAAGAATTGTGAACAAGGGAATGCATTTGATGTTACAGGCGACAATTTTACTTTTACTTTAGAACAATCAAGTATAACAACATTTGTTTCAAACTAAGAGTTAACAAAATTACGGAGGATTTTTATGATAATCGTGAAGACAAATTGCAATAAATTTAATAAACTGATTATTCTAATAGCTGCTGTGTTAATGTTTTCATTAAAAACTAATGCACAATCCGATACTATTGAAACTAATGTCCCCGCGCTTAAAGATGTATTTGCTAATGATTTTAATATTGGTTGTCTTTTATCTTATCCTCATATAGGATTCCCCAGTGATCCTCCGGTACCGGGACAAGGGAATGTTGTTGCTCCAAATGGCGGACATTTAATAAAATTTCACATGAACAGCATGTCTCCCGGCAATAATATGAAACCCCAAAATACTGTTGACATTAACGCCAGTGCAGCAGCATACAATGCGGCATCTACTGACGAGGAAAGGGATTCCATAGACATATATCCGGTAGTAAGATTTAATGGAAATATGATTGCACAGCTAAACTGGGCGCAAAGACAGGGATTCACTTTTCGCGGACATACATTAGTTTGGCATAATCAAACTCCAGGCACAACTTTCTTCAGAAC
>CAZECH010000347.1:0-3601 GCA_964510675.1 uncultured Ignavibacteriaceae bacterium | reverse complement strand
TGGTTTCGATACAGTTTCTTGAGTTGGTTGATAATTTAATTTGTAATTAAAAGTGTTTTGAAAAAATAAACACACAGGAAATCTATTAAATAATTATAAACACGGCGTTGTGTTTTAACATAACAGCCGTTAGGTGGTTCTCTAAGTTTGTGAAAATACTCTTTATATTTTTAACATTTATTTTGTTTGGTTTCATCTCAATAAATTGTTCATTAACTCAAGAGCAATTTGAAAAATCACATTGGGACGAAAAAACACAAGGACTAATACCTACTTTCATTGAAACAAAAATTGAAATATTAAAAATTGATATGTTACCAGATATCGGTGCATATTATTTCTTTAGACCTTCCGGATTAGCAGATAAAATCATAGATGTTAATAATAAACTTCGTCGACTTTATGTTATGGGATTTGATATTACAATGGCTTGGTATCGTCCACCACTTGGAGGTTGCCAGAGACCTGGAAGTGATGCAATTACTACAACTATGTACCCAGAATTTCTTCTTATAAGATTGCCTAAAGCCAATGAATCCTTAGAGGAATATAATTTTATACATATAGAACATAAAAAAGATATAAAATTTCTGCCTTGCCCATATGATGTTTCGTGTTACTTACCAAATTAAAATAATTTTATAAAAAGTATGTTAAATAACCACCTAACCTCTTTAATAAGTAAAAAGTCACCATAACACAAATAATAAAGGGCAGCTAACCACTGCCCTTTTCTTTTAAATGGATTCCCACTTTCGTGGGAATGACAACATCGGTAAACAATATTTAATTCACACTTGCAAGATATGGTTTTAGCTTATCCTCAAGATGTTTTTTAGGAACAGCTCCAATCACTGCATCAACAATTCCACCATTCTTAAATATTCCTAATGTAGGAATACTTCTTATACCATACCTTATTGCAACATTCTGGTTGTCATCTGTATTAAGCTTAACTACTTTTATTTTGCCCTGGTATTGATTGGCAATTTCCTCAACTACAGGAGCTACCATTCTGCACGGGCCGCACCACGGAGCCCAGAAATCAACTAAAACAGGTATATCGGATTTTATTACTTCCTGCTCAAAATTTGAATCAGTTCCTTCAATTGTATTTTTCATTTTTTCCTTCTTTCTTAATTTCACTCAGTGAGATGATTATTTATAGAATAAGTTTCATTTGTTTATTATTGTTCTGTTTGCATTACTTTTTCGTAATATTCCCGGAAATTTTCTATTGCTTTGAAAATTGCACCTGCAATATCATTCTGCCCTTTTGCACTCTTCAGGTATTTCTCATCATTTTTATTTGAAAGAAAACCGGTTTCAATAAGTACGCTCGGCATTGAAGCTCCTACAAGAACATAAAAGCCCGCCTGTTTAATTCCTCTTGATGAAATTGAAAGTTCAGCGGTCATTTGTTTGTTAAGTAAATCTGAAAATTTTTCAGAATATTTCATATAAGCTGAATGAGCCATAGTTACTAGTATAAAATTTTCGTCAGTTAACTTTTCATACTTCCCCGGATTATCTTCATACTTAATTACACTGTTCTCTGTTTCTGCAATGGAAATTGCTTCCTTTGTTCTTCCGGGCCTTAAAAGGTAAACTTCAAATCCCGTTGCATCACTTTGTTTATTTGAAGTTGAGTTGCAATGAATTGAAATAAAAAGTTTGCCGTTCTCTTCATTTGCAATTTTGCCTCTTTTATAAAGTTCAACAAAAGTATCGTTCTTCCTCGTATAGACAACCTTAACATCTTTCATTTGCTGTTCAATTAATTTTCCAAGCTTTAATCCTACACCGAGGTTCACATCTTTTTCTTTAACGCCGTTAACTCCGATGGCGCCTGCATCTTTTCCGCCATGACCGGCATCAATTACAATTACATCAAACTCCCATTTGGCTTTATTCTTTTCTCTCTCTTCATCCCGGGAAAAAATCTTATTATGAATTGTAATTAAAATATCGTTGCTTCCATCAGCATTAAGAACTTCATTTGTTGTGTACTCTTTTCCAAGAACGAATTGTATTTCCGTATCCTTGCCATTATTTACAGCTTTAACTTCTTTAATCAATCCTTTACCGCCGTCAAGTTTTATTTTATCCGCATCGGCATTAACATTTCTAAAAATTACCTTTAAAACATTTTGCTTATAGGAACTGTTATATGTTAAAATTCTTTTTTTTGATTTAACTCTTATAAGCGTTCCATTAATTTTCTCATCAACAGAAATCCCGGTAATATCGAAACCGGCTTTAGTTTCAGGTACTTCAGGGATTTTTCCTTTCAGCACAATCTTACCTGATTCCAGAGTGAGATTATTACCAGAGGCTTTCCGGATTATATCAAATGAATAAATGAGAGGAATAAAAATCTGGTCATCTTTAAAATAAGTTGATGTAGGAATCTGCCGGTTTTCCGAATAATTATTGACTCGCGAAGTTAAAACTATAAAAGGATTCTTAGCGGTTATCTTAAGATTGTAATCATTAAACTTAAGTTCGAGTTTTTGTGCATCGGCATTGTAGTAATAGTTGACAGCAATTGCATCTGCTAAATGAATAACCGAAAAGTAAAGTATCCCCTGTCGTTCATAAGCGGGAATATATTTTGTGCCCGCTGAAGTTACAACAGCAAGTTTATCAGACTGCGAAAAAGTTGTAGCAAGAAGTAGTAAATAAAAAAGAAGGATTAATTTCAATTTCATCAGATCAATCTTTATCAAACTTTATCCAAGAAAAGGAATCATAAAACCGGTTTTACTTTTGTATTCAGAATATATTTCCCTGAAATGTTTAGAGAGAAGTTTTTCTTCCAGTATTGCCCTCATTATTATGAATGGGATTTCAATTAACGCAAAAATAATTACAATGTAACTTAATGTAGCAAAGCCGGCACCAATATCTAAAATAATTTGCGATAAATACTGCGGGTGCCTGATAATTTTAAATGGACCGGCATTAACAAGTTTATGATCTTTCAAAATTAAAATCTCCTGGGAATAACTATCGCCTAATGTTTTATAAGCCCATATCTGCAGCCATGAAAATGAAATGTAAACAACAAGTCCGATTAATCTTGCATTTTCATACTCCGGTTTATATTCAAGAGTTCCTATTTGAAAAATACCAAGAATCAGTCCGATCAAAGATCCGGTAGATAATACTAAGGGAAGTTTCTGGAGATAAGTAACAGGTTTTTCTTTATGAACAGTTAGTTTTTCTTTAAATCCTCTTTTAGCTCCTGATATATTGGCACCAAAAGTTGCAATAAGATTTAACCCGGCAAAAATATTTATTGGATCCATTGAGTTATAATTTCTTCATAAGATAATTAGAACAATACAAAGTTACTCAATATTCTTTCCATATTTTTTCATGATTGCCGACCATTCATCCATATTTAATTGTTCCGATTCATCAATAAGCATGACGGGAATATCATCAACAATTTTGTATCGCCTTCTTGTTTTTTTATCTGTGGAGACAAGCGTATCACCATCAAGAACAAGATCAGCTTTTGTTTCAGGACAACAGAGTATATCTAATAATTCTTTTGATATCATAAATATTTATTTAATTAATGATTAAAATTTTT
>CAZECH010000346.1:0-3611 GCA_964510675.1 uncultured Ignavibacteriaceae bacterium | reverse complement strand
AAATGAAGACGATGAAATAATCGATCAATATAATAGAAGAGGCTGGAGAAAATACCAGAACTACTATAAAGCTGAATCCGAAGGAGCTGTTGCCGGAAATCAATCCGGAATCAACTTCAGGGCAATCAGATATGCTGACGTATTATTGATGATGGCCGAAGCTGAAGCTAACAGACCTGGTGGCGACCTTGCAACTGCTGTAGGTTATATGAATCAGGTAAGAAACAGGGCTGATGTTGCTATGCCATTATATGGTGAAGCTGCTATGGATGCCATTTATCCCGTGAATGACCTTGCAGGATTCATGGTAGCCCTGGAGCATGAGCGCAAAGTAGAACTTTGCGGTGAGCAGATTCGTTTCTTTGATCTTCAAAGATGGGAAAGACTTGCTCCTTTTTTAACGTCTGAAAAATTGTTGAGTTCAATTCCTAAAGCTGATAGGGAAGCATTAGTTTTCAGTGCTAGCAAACACTACCTGTGGCCTATTCCTCAGAGGGAAATTGATGTCAATCCTAATATTGATCAGGATGATCAGAACACGGGTTATTAAGGCTTTGGAGTAGTTAATTCTGTTATGGCGCAAAGTATTACAGCACAAGGGTTAAACAAGGGCGAAGCAATTAGCTTCGCCCTACTTATAAGTTCAAGTTTGGTGTTTGATGTTTAATGTTTGATGTTTAACTTCAACCTCAAACGTCAAATCAGAAATATGCGGTATTTACTTTATTTCTCAGTAATCATTTTCACTTGCTGCTGCAACAGAAACCAGTTGCTTTTTACTAAGTTACCTGCCAGCCAAACGCATATTTCTTTTTCAAATGATCTTACTGAATCCGATACATTCAATTATTTCCTGTTTTCATACATGTATATGGGCGGAGGAGTATCCGTGGCCGATTTTAACGGGGATGGCCTTACTGATATCTATTTTACCGGTAATATGGTAAAAAACAGGTTGTACCTTAACGAGGGCGATCTGAAATTCAAAGATATTACGGAAGCGTCAAATACAGGCGGCGATGACAGATGGATGCTGGGCTCAACCGTATGTGATATTAATGACGACGGATTGCCTGATATTTACGTCAGCGTTTCCGGCTTGCTTAATAACTGCAGAAACCTGCTTTTCGTTAACCAGGGGAATAATGCGGATGGAATTCCGGTATTTACTGAGGAAGCCGCTAAATACGGTATCGATGACAACGGAAAATCCACACAGGGCACTTTTTTCGACTATGATAACGACGATGATCTGGATCTATATGTTGCCAATTACCCAATTACCAATTTCAAGGCACCTCCCTACTACTACCGGCAGATGATGCGCAATGCAAAAATGGACGAATCGAGCCACCTGTACAGGAATAACGGTGATGGAACATTTACAAAAGTTACCGACGAGGCAGGCCTCCTAAATTTTGGTCTTTCACTGAGTGCCACTGTAAGCGATCTTAACTGCGACGGTTATAAAGATATTTATGTCTCAAATGACTTCACCAGTCCTGATTTCTTCTATTTTAATAACGGAGACGGCACATTTACTGACAGAACGGTCGAGGTAACAGGCCAAACATCCTTTTATGGTATGGGTGCTGATATTGCTGATTATAATAATGACGGATATCCTGACATTTTCCAGATAGATATGGATCCGGAAGATAACAAAAGGTCCAAGGAGAATATGTCAACCATGACCCGCGAAGATTTTGAAGATATGATCCACAACAATCTGAATTATCAATACCGTTATAGTACATTACAACTTAACAGGGGCATTTATGCTGATGGACTGGCACACTTCAGTAACGCTGCCTGGATTGCAGGCGTTACATCGACCGACTGGAGCTGGGCCGGACTTTTTGCCGATTTTGATCTGGATGGGTGGAAAGATATCTTTGTCACCAACGGGTCTCGTAGAGATATGAATAATATTGACTATTTCAATGAGATAGGAGAGCCGGGATATTTCAATAAGCCTGAAAACTCGGATTGGCTCGAAAAGGTTCGGAATATGCCCGCGAAACCTCTTGTCAATTATATTTTCAGGAACAATGGCGATCTTTCTTTTACACATTGCAGCAAGGTTTGGGGAATCAGGGAAAAGACTTACTCCAATGGTGTTGCATATGCTGATCTGGACAATGATGGTGACCTTGAACTGATCGTTAATAACATTGATGAAAAGGCAATTATTTATAAAAACAATTCACGCGAAAATAACCTGGGTAGCTATCTTAAAATCGGGTTCAAAGGTGCTCCATACAATACAATGGGTTTAGGTTCTAACGTAACTATCTGGGATAATGGGACAAAACAATTTGGTGAACTTACATTATCAAGAGGATACCAGTCTTCCATGGAACCCATTCTTTACTTCGGAACAGGAAATACTGAAATAATTGATTCACTCATTGTTAAATGGCCGGATGGTAAGATTCAGGTCCTCACTCATGTCCACACAAACCGGAAAATTATAATGAATTATAAAGATGCCGGTACTCACATTGAGAAACAGATAATGACAAGACCTTTTGTTGATGCCACTTCCGATAAACAGGTATTTTTTGTGCATAAAGAGAATGAGTATAATGATATTGAAAAGCAGGTGCTTTTGCCTCATAAACTTTCAGCAACAGGAACTGATATTACAGTTGGCGATGTAAACGGGGATGGACTTGAGGATTTCTTTGCCGGAAATGCTCTGGGTAGCCCGGGAGCCTTATACATTCAACAAAAGGATGGCACTTTTAAAATAACACCCGGGCCATGGCAACAGGATGCAGGCTTTGAAGACACCGGGACCCTGCTGTTTGATGCCGACAGTGATGACGACCTGGATTTGTACGTTGTAAGCGGGGGAAATGAGTTTCCTGAGAACTCGCCACAATACCTGGATAGGCTATATATCAATACCGGAACAGGAAATTTCATTAAAGACACTGACGCCCTGCCCCTTGAAACTGTAAGCGGGTCGTGTGTTGTTACCTTTGATTATGATAAGGATGGCGATAATGATCTGTTTATTGGCGGGCGTCATGTCCCCGGTAAGTACCCATTCGCTCCCCCGTCGTATATACTGGAGAACCGATCTGCAGATGGAAAAACCAGATTTGTTGATGTTACTTTATCTGTGGCACCTGACCTATTAAAGGCCGGAATGGTAACTTCGGCATACAGTGCAGATATGGATAATGACGGGTGGCCTGAACTGATCATTGCCGGGGAATGGATGCCTGTAAGTATTTTTTGGAACACAAAAGGGTCTTTGAGAAAAACCGAAATCGAAGGTACCGAAGGATGGTGGTTTAGCATGCAGGGAGCCGATTTTGATAATGACGGAGATATCGACCTGGTAGCCGGCAACCTTGGACTGAATATGCGGTATAAGGCCAGTTCTGAAAAAACATTTGATGTATATGCCGATGATTTTGACAAAGATGGGCGTTCGGATATTGCTCTTAGCTTTTATCAGGGAAATAAACAATATCCTTTGCGAAGCAGGTCGTGTTATTTAAGTCAGAATCCGGGTCTTGAAAAAAGATTTCCAACTTTTAAGAGCTTTGCTGAAGCCACTATTAGTGAAGTGTATGGCCCGGAAGCGCTGAAAAAGT
>CAZECH010000345.1:0-3634 GCA_964510675.1 uncultured Ignavibacteriaceae bacterium | reverse complement strand
TCCCAGGCATAAAATCCTTTTATGAATCTTAGAGCTTCTTCTTTTGTCTTTACCTCTGTTAGTTTAAGTAACAATTCTCTAAGATGTTTTGCATCAGTACGTTTAGGATTCCTTCTGCACCAGCTTAAGCCTTGACGCTGAACGTGAACGATACAACGTTGTAATTTTATCTCAGGCCAGACTTTTCTTAACAACTTCATTTGTGCTGTATTTCCATCTGTTGTGGCACTTTCAGGATAAAGCCCAGCTTTAGATAACTGAGAGTAAAACTGTAAGAGATCATTACCTGATTCTTTTACGTTAACTGCGGCAAAAAGCAATTTATGAGTCTCTGAATCCATCGCTGCATATATTCCTCTTGGTCGCCTAAGAAATGTTCCGTCCAGAATTATGTACTTAGTTCCGAAGAAGTCATTATAACTGTGGTTGGGAGTTTTTTTAAGCCAGTATGAAATAACTCGTCTTACTGTTGATTGACTTGTTCTCTTCATAATAGCTAACTCTCTTACACTATAACCTTCAGTAACCCATAGCTTAAACCACTTGAATCTTCTTTCTTCCAATGGCTTTGGTGATCTCCAGTAGAAAGATCGTTTGCAGGCCAAACACAGATAACGTTGTCTACCTTTAGAGTTCTTACCATTGCATTTAACTTTGGAAGTAAAACAATACACACAATGTTTTTTTTCATTAGAATCTCATTTGTTTTGAGTTTACTCCCAACAAAAATATATCAAATAACAACTTACAGCTATTTCAGCAACACTTTTTGAATATTATACCCATTCTGAGACAACAAATGATGGCAGAAGAATCACCACAATAATTAAAGCCGCTCAATTCGGAGGCTTTCAGTTAAGTACACAACTTTTTATTGAACTAGTTTTTTTTATTCAACATTATCCAGTTCTTATTACCCTTTTCAATACTTCCTTCTATGTCTTTTTCCCACATCATTTTCACATCCTTATTTGTAGTTAAGTAAAGCCTACCATCAACAATTTTCCAGGCTTTCGGATCAGTAGGCTCGCAATGGTTTTCTGAAACACCATAAGCACAAAAGCCGCCTTACTGCGGTGCATATTTACCGGGGCTTTCTTTAAACAAGCTGAGATGCTTTTCACTTACAAAGTGCCATTCGGCATCATTCCATTTGTAAGAGAATTGAGATTTACCCATAACCGGTTTGCCAACTGTAAAATAAGCAACTTGGTCGTAACCTTTAATCGCAACATCATTTTCATCCTTATCAATTTTCATATCGTCATGCATCATCTCATCGCTCATTTTCTCATCACTCATTTTTTCATCACCAATTTTCTTATCCTTCATCATATTATCCTGCGCAAAGGAAAGAGTGCTTATTAAAATCAAAGAAAGAAAAACAGCCTGCAAAATTTTTAAGTACTTCATATTAAACTCCTTTTTTAATTATTATTTCAGGAGTAAAAATAAAAGTCAATTGTAACGATAAATTCACGAAATATTAACAGTTTCATTTTTATTGCACATCCACTAAAACACTCCAATTAGTCAATTCGTTCTATTTACAATCATAGCAGAATTGAGTTAAGTTTAATACAGGTTTAAAAAATTTAAAGGATTATTGATCTGTGAAAAAGTATTTATTCTTAATCGTTATAATATCATTTGGTTTTACTGTTAACCGTATTTATGATGAAAAGGTAAAAAACCTGCTTGCGCAGCTTAAGGTTTCCGAAGATCAGGTTGAACAGACTATATTCTGGAATTTATCCGGGCCATCATTCTACCTTATTGCAACAGGTGAACTAAAAAACATAGCAGTTGGTGAACGCCCTTCTTTAGTATCTGTTATAGGCAATTACACAAAAGAACATTCTGCATCAGAGGAATTCATTAAGATGTATAATGAATACCGCAACACTAAAAAACCAACTCCGCCACAAAAACCTCAATCAGCAGCAGAGATGAAAGAGAATTACAGAAAACAGCTTGAGGAAAGTATTGTCAACACAGACAAAATGATTCAGCAGTTACCTGATATGAAAGCAACATTTGAAGAATCCAAACAATCTATGAAGCAGCAGTTAGCTGAACTCGATAGCCCGGATAATTCGATGTTCAGTCCTGAGATGGATAAAATAATGATGGATGGATACAACCAGCAGATGGAAATATATAACCAGGAAGTTGCAAAGTGGGAGGAAGAATATCCTGCAAATAACCCGAAGAAAATGATTAAGAAATGGCTTATAACTTTTCTTGATTCATCAGAGAATGTAGATTTCAATGCTCAGCTTAAACAAGGAACGGGTGGTAAGATGGTTTTTGTAAATCCGGAATATGAAAGAAAATCATCTATGTGGAAACTCTGCTTCAGATCCGGTAAGGAAACATTACACTCAGCAAGAATCTTTGCACAGAACTGGCTGAAGGAATTGAATTGAAATTTCTATAAAATAAATTGTAGCACAGATTTAATGATCTGTGCTACGAGAATTCATCCTATACTTCTTCTAAAACTTTCTTAAATTCGCCCGGCTTTTTATTTGCTTCAACAACTGCAATTGCGGTCATATTAATTATATCTTCAACAGTTGCCCCGCGCTGCAAAACATGAATCGGCTTTGCCATTCCCATTAAAACAGGACCAATAACTGTTGCCTGCCCTATTCTTGCCATAAGTTTATAAGCAATATTCCCTGAGTCAAGATCAGGAAATATTAATGTATTAGCTCCTCCTTTTACGCTGCAGAAAGGAAAATATTGCTCGATAATATCAGGCATAACAGCTGTATCAGCCTGCATCTCACCATCAACAATTAAATCAGGCTGAAGTTTCTTAACAATCTCAACAGCCTGTTTAACTTTTTGAGATTCAGGATAATTAGCACTACCAAAATTGCTGAATGAAAGCATCGCCACTTTCGGAACAATATCAAACTCCTTGACTTTTTCAGCGGCAGTTATTGCAATCTGTGCAAGCTCTTCTGGATTTGGATTTACATTTACTGTTGTATCAGCAAAGAAATAAACTTCCTTCTTTGTAACAACTATATAAAGACCTGAAACAATTTTTAATCCTTTTCTTACACCTATACACTCAAGAGCCGGCAGTATAGTATCCGGGGAGTGTGTGGTGAGTCCACATATGAGTGCATCTGGATTACCCTGTTTAACCATCATACTGCCGAAATAAATTGTTTCTTTCATCAGGTTTTTTGCAACGGTAAGAGTAACGCCTTTCCTCTGCCGTTTTTTATAGAGCTCGATTGCGTAATGAACAGCTTCTTCACTTTTCAAAGGATCTTTAATTTCAAATTCTGATTGATTATACCCAAGATTCTTTATAATCTTTTTAATATTGGATTCATTACCAAGCAAGATAGGGTAAGCTATATTTTCATTCATTACAACATGAGCTGCTCTTATTATTTTTTCTTCTTCACCTTCAGGATAAACAACTTTCTTTGGATTCTTCTGAGCTTTGTGAATCATTACTCTGACAACTTCTTTTGAAAGTCCGAGACGCTCTTTTAATTCTTCAATGTAAACATTCCAATCAGCAATTTTCAATTTTGCTACACCTGAATCAATAGCAGCTTTTGCAACTGCCGGTGCAACATACCATAAAACCCTCGGATCGAATGGC
>CAZECH010000344.1:0-3679 GCA_964510675.1 uncultured Ignavibacteriaceae bacterium | reverse complement strand
TCGGTCATAAAAAACTTACTGATTATTAATGTTGCTGTATTTTTTTTCCAAACGCTTGGTGAACGTATATCTGTTGGAAATGGATTTACTTTAGAGAATATATTTATGGAATATTTTGCTCTTATTCCTTTAGAGGGACTTAATATTGGTACTTTAGGCAACCAGGTAATTCAATGGAATTTTTTACCCTGGCAATTAATTTCTTACCAATTCTTGCACGGTGATTTTGGACATATCTTTTGGAATATGTTTATTTTGTGGATGTTCGGAATGGAAATAGAAAATTACTGGGGCTCAAAAAAGTTTCTAATTTATTATCTCTTATCTGGAATAGGTGCAGGGCTTTGTCACTTATTCATTTCACCTTTAATTGGAGGTGGCCTCGCTCCGGTTATTGGTGCATCAGGTGCTATTTTTGGTGTAACAATAGCTTTTGCAATGATATTTCCCAATAGGTACATATTTCTTTATTTCTTTATTCCGATTAAAGCAAAATACTTGATCGGGTTTTATCTAATTGCATATAATTTATTGCCTCTGCTTTATGGTGAACAAAGTAACATTGCGCATCTTGCACATCTCGGTGGTGCTCTTACAGGTTTTATTTTTATTCTGCTTGATAAGAATACTCATGTGGTTTTCAAAGATCTTTTCACCAGATCATCTTACCGGACAACAAAGCCTTTTAATCCTCTGGGTGGATTAACAGATAAGTTTAAAAAGAAGGAACAGGTTCAGGATGCTAAGTATTATGAGATTAAAGATGAAGATGAAGTAACCCAGGAAGATATTGACAGGATACTCGATAAAATAAGCCAATCCGGTTACCAGAATCTAACTGAAAAAGAAAAAAAGATCCTTTTCCAGGCAAGTAAAAAATGAATTGAAAGTATGTAAGTCATCCTATGATTTTAAATCTTAGACTCCTCCTTTGCTTAAGCCTTTTTTTATCCGGTTGTTCAGATGATAAAGTAATTGAAGAGGAAAAGCTTGTCTTAATATATACTGATTTGCTTATTGCACAAGATACTGTTTCTTTAAATGATAAAGATTTGGATAGTTTGAGATTATCTGTTTTGAAGAAATATGATGTTGATGAAAATAACTATGATGAAACGATTAAGTATTACAATGAAGATTTAAAGAGATGGGAAGTCTTTTTTGATAAAGTGACTAAACATTTAGAAAACCTCCAAAAGAAAACTAAATGAATTTAAACTTTGCAACAGCTATTCTCAACATCGGGTAAGTAACAGAATTATCCAAACGAAGCTTAAGATCCTTCAAATCATTATAACCTTTCTCAATCTCACTTTTTATTTTTTTAAGTTCATTTGAATTAAACAAGTGCTCAATATTTATTTCCGGTTCATACTCGATTATGCTTTCTATCTGCATTGAGATAATGGATTCCGAAGTTTTTCTTAGCTGGGAAATATCTTTTAAGTTGTAACCTTTCTTAAGTAAAGAATATGTCTCTTGTATGTTAGAAGGAATAATTCTTTCCTGCGATGCAGTTAAGTTAGATTTAGGCTCATATCTGAAATTTCTTATTATCTCAAGAAAATCCTCACCTATTTTATTAAACATACGAGGATTTGTGTGTTGTATTGATAAGAACTCTTCTTTTGTCAAGGGTTTTTGTTTTGCGATTTCTCTTAAAGTCTCATCAGGACAAATTATTAATCCATTCTGACTAAACTTTTTTGCAGCCTTACTTCTTGCCTCTCTTAATAAATTAAAGAGGACAAGATTTTCCTGGTAGTCTTCAGTATCATTTATGAAACCGGGAATGATTTCCTGTCCAATTTGCTGCAAACCTTTGGAAGAAATTTTCAGGACTTTTGTTTTGTCTCTTATTTGTTCGATCAATCCCTTTTCAATTGAAGAATGAATAAAGCTTTTTAATTCTTCACGGTTGTAATTTCTGCAAACACCAAAAGATGAAATACCTAGGTTCTCAAAAGATTTTGCTGTTCCTCTCAAAATATTTATAAGAAGATTTTCTGTTAAATTCTTTTTACTTTCAGCAAGAGTTTTAAGTACAACTTCAGAAATATATTCCCTAACATTGTCACTATACTTTGTGTCAGTCAAACACCTGTCGCATTTGTTGCAACTGTAACCTTCAATATTTTCTCCAAAATATTTCAAGATGAATTGAAAACGGCAGCCATCCGTAAAAACATAATCAACCATCTTTTCAACCTTTTTCTGCAGATTGATGTAACTTTCCAAAATCTTTTTATAGTCAAGCTTTAAATTTTTTTCTTCAACCCTTGGCCGGATTAGAATAACACTTTCGTTTGATAAAGGTTGTTCATAAGATATTATTCCCATGTTGTTAAGTATAGTCAGGGTTTCATTTGTCTCATAAAAATCTAATCCAAGCTTTGAAGAAAACTGAGATATGGAAACATGCATTGGACTTGTAAAAATTTCGCTACCAAATTCCCTGACAAGTAGAAGGAGCAATTCTTTTAATGAATTGTTTACAGAACCTTTAACAAAATCTTTTAATCTTTCTTTATTCCAAAGGATTTGAATTTTTTCCTTCCTGTCATATTCCGAAAGAAGCTTAAGATAACCGGCCGATTCAAGAAATCTCAATGAAGTATAAATCAATCCTTTTGATATTTCTTTTTTAGCATAAGCAGAAATGAATTCATTATTTAATGGAATCTCTTTTTCAGAAATATTCCCAACAGCAACTCTGCCGTAATCGCAAATAGCATTATAGATTTTTTGAATTATATCTTTATTTGGATGAGATTGGGAAATAAAATAATTCTGGATCTTAATATCCTGTTCATCGTGAAGTAAAAACACATCTGATTCTTTTCCGTCTCTTCCTGCTCTGCCGATTTCCTGGTAGTAATTTTCAATGGAGCCGGGAGTGTTATAATGAATAATAATTCTTATATCCTTTTTATCTATACCCATTCCGAAAGCATTTGTAGCAGCAATTACTGGAACAACATCCTGCAAAAAATCTTCCTGAACTTTTTTCCTTTCGATTGGAGCTAATCCTGCATGATAATATGAACATTTAATCCTGTGCATATTTAGATATTCAGAAACCTCTTCTGCTTTTCTCCGGGATGAGGTATATATAATAGCAGGAGTTTTATTCACTGAAAGAAGTTCAAGACATTTTTCATTTTTCTTTTTTGTGAGGATTACATTTAAATGAAGATTCTCCCGTTCAAATCCTTTTACAATAATTTTTGGTTCTTTAAACCCAAGCTGTTGAACAATATCCTTAATTACCTCCGGTGTTGCAGTTGCTGTGAAAGCAGAAACTTTTTTTATTCCAACATAATCAATGAACTCTTTAATTCGTGTATAACTTGGACGGAAATTATGTCCCCATTCGCTTATGCAGTGAGCTTCATCTATAAAAAGAAAAGATGGGTTAAGGTTTTTTAATCTCTCCGCAAAATTAATATTAGACAACCTTTCCGGGGCAACATAAAGGAGTTTAGTTTTCCCAAAAGCAATATCCTGAAGAACATTTTCAATTTCTCCGAAACTCATTGTACTGTTTATAAAAGAAGATATTTTCCCTTTTTGGTTAAGTGAATCAACCTGGTCCTTCATTAAAGCGATTAGTGGAGATATTACAATTGAAAAGTTATCTGATATCAAACCGGGTAACTGGTAACAGATTGATTTACCT
>CAZECH010000343.1:0-3685 GCA_964510675.1 uncultured Ignavibacteriaceae bacterium | reverse complement strand
CCAATTTGTACCCCTGCATTAGAATCAGCAGGTGCTGGTCCATGAAAATGTGCAGCACTTGTATTACTCGAAAGTCCTTCGAAACTTGCTGTAAATCCCAGCATCATAGTGCTTTCATCATACCATCCATTAAAAACCCCAGTGCCAGTTGAACTGTTTGATGGAACTTCATTACTTCCCAACATATTTAGTTCTGTATAGTAATGAACCTGAGAAAAAGCAGTAATTGAAAGAAAGAAAAAAAATAAAAGGAGTAATTTGAACCAGTTAGAACTATGCATAGTTACCTCCGTTTGTTTTATGATTTTTTTGCCACCTCTGGAATAAATATATAACCAGAAAGTGTTTAAGTAAAGCATAAGGAATTAAAGGGACATGTTTTTCATCACATTTTTATTTTTAAAAAATTTTACATCCTAATCCCTTTGTTTCTATTAATTCATTAAATTTATTTAGATTTAACTACAAACCATGATTAAAAAAGTATTAATAACAGGCGCTACAGGTTTTATAGGATTAAATATTTGCCAAGAATTAACCAATCGTGGTGATTTACTGACGGTTCTTTCCAGGAATCCTGAGAAAGCCAGAAAAGAACTTCCTTTTGTGAATGATTTTGTAAAATGGGATTACAAGAGACCTGACGAATGGAAAGAACACATTAATTCAAAAAATGCTGTAATTCACCTTGCGGGTGCAAATTTATTTGGGAAAAGATGGACAAAGAATTATAAAAAAGTAATTATAGAAAGCCGGGAAACAAGTACTATAAATCTTATTAAAACTATTGGTGAAGTAGAAAACAAACCGGAAGTATTTGTCTGTTCTTCAGCAGTTGGTTTTTATGGTAATTCAGGTGATAAAATTTTAACGGAGAATTCTCCTGCGGGGAATGATTTTACTTCTAATGTTTGTAAAAAGTGGGAAAAAGCCGCTTCTTTAGTTGAACAATTTAAAGTAAGAAGAATAAGTATTAGAACGGGGATTGTCTTAAGCAGAAACGAAGGATCGCTACAAAAAATGATCCCCCCATTTAAGTTTTTTATAGGCGGACCGCTTGGAACAGGCAATCAATGGTTTCCATGGATTCACATAAAAGATCTTGTTAAAATATTTTTATTTGTTTTAGATAATGACAAGATAACCGGATCTTTAAATGCAGCATCTCCTAATCCTGTAAGAATGAAGGAATTTACACAAGAATTGGGTAGAATTTTAAACAGGCCTTCTTTCTTCAAGGTGCCTTCTATCATTTTAAAAATTGCCCTTGGTGAATTTGCCGAAACTATCCTGGCAAGCTTAAGAGTGAGACCGGAAAAACTTATCCAGTATAATTTTAATTTCAGATTTCGGAATTTGAGAGGTGCTTTAGAAGATTTATTAAAGGGTAGTAGCACAGGATAATATCCTGTGCTACAAAAATAGATTAATATCTGTAATAATCCGGTTTGAAAGGTCCCTTTACTTTAACACCAATGTATTCGGCCTGCTCTGGAGTTAAAGTCTCAAGCTCGACACCAAGTTTAGCTAAATGCAGCATTGCAACTTTCTCATCAAGGTGTTTCGGCAATACATAAACTTTGTTTTTATAATTTTCTTTATTTGTCCATAATTCAATCTGTGCAAGCACCTGGTTAGAAAACGAATTTGACATTACAAACGACGGATGCCCCATTGCACAGCCAAGATTTACCAAACGTCCTTCGGCAAGAACAATTATTTCTTTACCATCAATCGTGTATATATCAACCTGGGGTTTTATTACATTTTTTGTTTGCCCGTAATTTTGATTCAGCCATGCCATATCAATTTCATTATCAAAATGCCCAATATTACAAACAATGGTTTTATCTTTCATTAATTTAAAATGTTTTTTACTTACTACATTACGGTTTCCTGTTGCAGTAACAACTATATCAACTTCTTTAAGAGCATTTTGCAGTTTTTTTACCTCAAAGCCGTTCATTGCAGCCTGAAGGGCACATATAGGATCAATCTCCGTAACAATAACTCTTACATTTGCATTTGCTAGAGATTCGGCTGAACCTTTACCAACATCACCATAACCACAAACAACTGCAACTTTACCGGCAAGCATTAAATCAGTTGCTCTTCTTATTGCATCAACTAAAGATTCGCGGCATCCATATTTATTATCAAATTTTGATTTGGTTACAGAGTCATTAACATTAATTGCCGGAACAGGTAGAGTTCCTTTATTCATTCTTTCATAAAGACGATGAACACCTGTAGTGGTTTCTTCACTTATACCTTTAAGCTGTTGAATCAACTCCGGATATTTATCAAGTACTGTATTTGTCAGGTCCCCACCATCATCAAGAATCATATTTAATGGTTTTTTATCTTTTCCAAAAAATAATGTCTGCTCAATACACCAGTCATATTCTTCAAGAGTTTCACCTTTCCAAGCATAAACAGGAATTCCTGCAGCAGCAATTGCAGCAGCGGCATGGTCTTGTGTAGAAAAGATATTGCAAGATGACCACTGTACTTCAGCACCGAGTTCTTTAAGAGTTTCAATAAGTACCGCTGTTTGAATTGTCATGTGTAAACAGCCAGCTATTCGTGCACCTTTTAAAGGTTTGGATTTACTGTATTCTTCGCGGATTGACATTAACCCCGGCATCTCGGCTTCAGCGAGTTTAATTTCTTTTCTTCCCCATTCAGCAAGAGAAATATCCTTAACTTTGTATGACAATTTCTGTACATCATTCTTTAATTCAACCTGGCTCATTTTTATTTCCTTTTCTTTGTTAAAAAATCTTAAGCATATTTTTTGAATACAGGAACAAGATCAAGATGTTCCCATGAAAATTCTTTTTCATTCCTCCCAAAATGTCCATAAGCTGCAGTCTTCTTGTAGATTGGCCGTCTTAATTTTAATCTTTCAATTATTCCTTTAGGAGTTAAATCAACTTCATTATTTATCATCTTTGAAATTTCTTTATCAGGAATAATGCCTGTTCCATTTGTATTAACATAAACCGATACAGGTTCAGCAACACCAATAGCATAAGCAACTTGTACAAGGCATTCCTTGGCGAGTTTTGCCGCAACAATATTTTTTGCAATATGTCTTGCAGCATAAGTAGCGCTTCTATCAACCTTTGAAGGATCTTTTCCTGAAAAAGCACCTCCGCCATGCGGAGCCCATCCACCGTAAGTATCAACAATAATTTTTCTGCCGGTTAACCCGCTATCACCATGAGGTCCGCCAATTTCAAATCTTCCTGTAGGATTAACAAAATATTTTGTCTTTTTATCAATATATTCCTCAGGAATTATTTTCTTTATTACATGTTCAATCACATCATCTTTAATCTTTTTCTGAGTAACATCAGGATTATGCTGAGTGGAAACAACTACTGTATCAACTCTGATTGGTTTATTTTTATCATCAAATTCTATTGTAACCTGGGATTTAGTATCCGGTCTGAGATATGGCATTAAACCATTCTGGTTTTTTCTTATATCGGCAATTTTTTTAACAAGCTTATGTGCATACATAATAGGCATCGGCATGAATTCGGGAGTTTGATCGCAGGCATATCCAAACATTAAACCCTGATCACCGGCTCCCCCTTTATCAACACCCATTGCTATATCGGGAGATTGAGAATGAATAGCATTAAGAACAGAACAAGATTCCGAATCAAATTTATAA
>CAZECH010000342.1:0-3704 GCA_964510675.1 uncultured Ignavibacteriaceae bacterium | reverse complement strand
CTATTAAATAAAGTTACCGGATTATTAATTCATCTTCAGCATAATCATCTGCGGTTTCGTAAATACGAACAGATACTCGTTTAACATTTTTTGGAAAGCTGATTTTCTTTATTTCATCAAGAAAATATTTACAGATATTTTCCACAGTTGATTGTAATTCAACAACAACCATTTTTGATTTCATCTTTTCAAGAAATGAGATTATCTCTTTATCTCCTTTATAAACCATAAAAGCATGATCAAGCTTTTCAACAATTGGTTCTACTATTTTTTTAAGATCATAATAATCCATTACCATTCCTGAGTCATCAACTTCACCTTCAAGTCCAACTATCATTTTATAAGAATGGCCGTGAATGTTTTTACATTTTCCAAAATGCTCGGGAAGCCTGTGCCCCATTTCCCATCTGAATTCTTTAGCAATTTTCATCAAACGCCTTTTGTATCCGGAGCCCAGATAAATTTATGCATCTGCAGCTGGAATCTTACATTTAATTTATCTTCGAGAATCCAATCAACAAGTGTAACCGGCTCTAATTCACCAAATACAACTGAGAAAAGAATATTACATTTTGAAGAAAGATTATATTTTTCAATTATCTCCTTAGACCATTCATAATCTTCCCGGTTCCCAACAACAAATTTTATTTCGTCTGTGGGTTTGATGTAATTAATATTCTCATAAAGATTTTTTTTCATCATTCCGCTTGATGGACATTTGAAGTCCATTATTATCATAACTCTCTGATCAACATCTTTTACCGGCAGGCTTCCGCCTGTTTCGAGCATAACTACATAACCCTCGTTACAAAGTCGATTCATTAAATCTTTACATTCTTCCTGTACAAGAGGTTCGCCGCCGGTTACTTCCACAAGCTGGCAATCATATTTTCCAATTTCTTTAATGACCTGATCAATAGTGTAGTCTTTACCTTCATAGAAAGCATATTCTGTATCGCAATATGTGCAGCGTAAATTACAGTAAGTCAATCTTACAAAAACACACGGTAATCCTGCTTGAGTACTTTCACCCTGGATTGAAAGATATATTTCATTTACTTTAAGCAAGTTTTCCAATAGTGATATTTGTTTTATAACCTAATAAAAACGGCTTTAAATTACGTAAACAAACATTTGACATCAAACCGGTGAATGGATATATTTGGACTCAATTTTTTAATAAAATAAGGTCAGTATGGCATCGCATAAATCAGCAAAGAAAAGAATCCGGACAAACGCAAGGAAAAGAGAAATAAATAAAAGAGTTGAATCAAAAATAAAAACTTTATACAAGAACACACTTAAAACTACTGATATAAAAGAAGCTGAGACGCTGTACAAGGAAGCTGTAGCTTACTTAGATAAAAATAGTGTTAAAGGTAAAATTCACAAAAATAATGCATCACGTAAAAAAGCTGCTTTGACTCTCCACCTTAATAAATTACAAAAAGCACCTTCAAAATAACTCAAATAGTGAAATACAAAAATTAAAAAGGCTCTGAAATTCCAGAGCCTTAATTTTTTTCGGTATCGTAAATAATTATAAATCCTCAATCGCATCAATTCCTTCAGGCATAGGCAGATAAAATTTAATCGGCTGAGTAATTCCGGTTTTCTTTTCTAATCTCTCAACTTTCTTTTTTATTATAACACTATGCTCAATATGAATTCCATCTTCAATGATTGATCCGAAAACATAGCTTGTTCCTTTAATTAAAACTCCCTGCCCAATTCTTAAAGGATAATCATCGCTTCCGGTCATGTTAACGCTTGATTCGATTCTTGTCCTGTCCCCGATTATAATATTTCCTTTAATAATGTTCCCCGAGAGAATCTGAACATCATTACCAATTTTAAGTGTTTGGTTAGGAAAACAAGAAAGATGAACACTTTGTGCTATTTCAACATTTTTTCCAAAATGTACGTTCCCATCAACAAAAACATTTCTGCGTAAAGTAAGATTGTAATTAAGCTTAACACCTTTACCAATATATACTCCTTTTCCCACATAAATATCGAGAGGGATATTTTGCTTATCCATCCTGATAATGTATTCAACAACGCTTTCATTAATAAAGAAATCATCAGGATCATTAATTTCAATTATATCTTTCAGTCTTTCATAAACCTGCTCTCTTGCAAGATCTTCCATCTCCTTAAGTACCGACTTATTATTAAAACCCATTACCACATATTGCTTCTTTGGACTAATTGCATTTACAGAAAAACCATTCTTATTGAAAAGTGCAATCATATCTGTTATATAAATTTCATTCTGCACATTATCGCTTGATAGTGAACCAATTAAGTCAACAAGTTTTTTATAATCAAAAACATAAACACCGGAATTAAATTCATTGTTTTCCAATAATTCTTTTTTAGTATAAGAATATGTTTTGCCATTATATTTTACTTTATATGGTTTAGTGTCATTAAGCGCCAGAATATCTTTGTGTTCCAGAATTTCAATTACCTTTGCTTTGTCTTTTCCTGATGAACTTCCATTTTCATCAAAATCTTTAACCCTTATAATTCTTCCGTAATTGTTATTGGCCGGGTTTCCATTAAAAATTCCTGTTAACACAAGCATATGGGATTTTGTTTTTTGAAACTCATTTCTAAGCTGCTTGATGGTTTCTTTATCAATCAATCCCATATCACCTGGAAGCACATAAACAATTCCATCACGAAAATTATTTTTAAGCTTTTCAAGAGCAATCTGTACAGCATGCCCTGTTCCGTTTTGTGTTTCCTGGTATGCAAATGCAGTTGCTTTACGCTTCCCGATTACTTCCACAACATCAGCAGCCTTTATACCAACAACTACAACAATATTTATCTTTTTAATTCCATCTCTACAGGCATTATAAACACGTACAACTGTGGGAATTTCCCAGATTTTATGGAGCATTTTGGATTTTTGCGATTTTATTCTTTTCCCATGGCCAGCAGCAAGAATTATTGCTATTTCTTTAACTTTTTTATTTAAAGGAAACGATAATTCATCTATTTTTTTATAGACATTATTTTCGGGTTTGTTCATTAATTCTCCTGTCTAAGTTTTTCTTAATAGTCAAGATTCATTTTTAATACAACGATTTAAAGCTACATTAAGTGCAAATGTAAAATACACAAGTGTAATAATCTCATGATCCCAAATATTCAACTCGGTTAATCCCGAAACAATAAAAGCAGAAAGAGCACCAATTACACCCAATGAATAAGAAGAAATAAATTCTCTTCCCTTATGTTCTTTGAATACCCGGTAATTAATAAAATACATTTTCATAAGCATAAAACATACAGCAAGAAAACCAAATAATCCCAAAGAGGCTAAAACATGTATAAAATTATTATGCAAGTGTCCATGAATTTCCTTCTCATAATAATTTCTATACTTTTTCTGGTATTCTCCCATATTTATATCCCCAACACCAAAAAGAGGATTGTCTTTGAATATTTCCCACCCAACACGCCATAAAGATAATCTTACAAAATTTGAAGGAATATATGGATCCCAAATGCTGTTAAGTTTGCTTCTTTCTACATAAGTAAAATAAATTTTGCCATTAGAATAGTCTATGGATTGTGGAAAAAAATCAAGGGAACTCTTTGACAGAAGTTCAATTTTATCATTACCGATGGACAATTCATACAAAGTTGGAGGTGAGCCAAGAGCAAATAATTTTTGTTTGCTTTCCTGG
>CAZECH010000341.1:0-3718 GCA_964510675.1 uncultured Ignavibacteriaceae bacterium | reverse complement strand
ATTGAGTTACAGAAGTTTCAAAGAAAAGAAAAAGTCTATTCATTGGATAATCTAAAGATAGTATTTTCATACAATAAATATAATCAATCTCCAAATTTTGTATTTGATATTCAAGTAAACAACATAAGACAAGATGGACAAAACATTTTATCCATTGGTTTTGGCAATGACGAATTGCAGTCTGGATATAAATTATACTTTGAACTACTGAATCTTGCCATACAAACTGAAATTGAATCATTATTTAAACATAAAGGCAGATTTGAAGATTATTATTCATGGAAAAAAGAATTCGAAAGATTAGGAATTTCCACAAAAGCATTTGAGAATGATGTAATGGAAAAATACCTTGGTAGCTATTATAAGAATGACTTAAAAATTAGTGATAAAGAGTTTTATTCATTGGGAACTATAAACAAGGATAAGGAATCTTCTTTTTTTAATATGGCTCATCTTGCAATGAACACTGCCGGTTATGTAAATGGTGTAAGTAAGCTGCATGGTTCGGTGTCCAAAAAAATGTGGATGGCGGGATATAAAGATGTTCCCTTTAACGAAATCCCTATTAATTATATTACAAATGGTGTGCATTTAAGGTCTCATATTTCACGTGAAATGGAAGATCTTTTTGTTCCGTATATCGGGGAGGATTGGATCAATAATCCTTTATCTGATGAGGTGTGGAAAAGAATTGATAAAATTCCAGACGAAGAACTTTGGAGAACGCACGAAAGGCGAAGGGAAAGATTAGTTGCATTTGCACGCAGACGTCTTGCAAAACAAATTAAAGCCAGGGGCGGCAGCCAGGCAGAATTAACAATGGCATCCGAAGTACTTAATCCGAATGCACTGACAATTGGTTTTGCAAGAAGGTTTGCTACTTATAAACGGGCAACATTAATATTCCGGGATGTTGAAAGGTTGGCTGAAATTCTCAATAGTAAACGGCAACCTGTTCAGTTCATCTTTGCAGGTAAAGCCCACCCTAAAGATGAAGATGGTAAAAGATTAATCCAGGAAATTTTCCAGATAGCTAAAGAAGAAAGATTCAGAAGGAAAATAGTTTTTATTGAAAATTATGATATGAATGTTGCACGTTATATGGTTGAGGGATGTGATATCTGGCTTAATAATCCTCGAAGACCATTAGAAGCAAGCGGAACTTCCGGTATGAAGGTTATTGCAAATGGTGGGTTAAATTTCAGTGTTCTTGATGGTTGGTGGGACGAAGGATTTGATCCTGAAATAGGCTGGAAAATCGGCAACGGTGAAGAATTTGCTGATCATGATTACCAGGATGAAGTTGAATCTCGTCAATTGTATAATATTCTTGAAACGCAGATAGTTCCTACTTTTTATACAAGGGGAGAAGATATGTTGCCTAGAGGATGGATTACAAGGGTAAAAAATTCAATGAAGAAACTGGGACCTTTCTTTAATACACACAGAATGGTTCGGGAATATTTTGATAAATTTTATTCTACTGCTTATGAAAAGAGAATGGAACTTCAAAAAAACAAATGGAGTAAAGCAATTGATCTGGCTAAGTGGAAAGAAAATATAAGACATAACTGGTCAAGAATTAAAGTTGAAAATATTAACATTAGCAAAAATTCAAAACCAATTTTTGTTGGAGAAGAATTTCCTGTAGATGCTGAAGTATATCTTGAAAACCTTTTACCTGATGATGTAGAAGTACAATTATATTTTGGACCTGTGGAAAAGCAGGATGATCCGGTTTATAATGCAACTGTTGTTATGGTGCCAAATGGAAAAAAATCGGAAAACGGTTTAATTCATTACAAAGGGAATATAATTACAAAACAAAGCGGCCAGCAGGGATTTACTATAAGAATTGTTCCTAAGAATAGTCTGTTAGTCAGTCCTTTTGAGGTTGGTGTTGTTTACTGGGCTGATTAGAAATTATTTCTTCAAATATTTGCGGGAATTTATAAAAGAGGCTGTTGGCAAGCCTCTTTTTTATGTTTGATGTAAAATCAATTTTGTCTTTCAGAGTAAAAAACTTTTTTATTCCTTCAGCTAAAGATTCAGATGATTCAGATTCAACAAGGAACCCGGTTTTCCCATCATCTATAAATTCGTTAAATCCTCCAACATTTGTTGCAACTACCGGTTTATTGAAAGAGTAACTGATATTTAAAACTGCACTTTGTGTAGCACTTCTGTAAGGAAGCACTGAAAGATCAGAAATGCCATAGTAAATTCCGACTTCTTCATTCTTTACAAACCTGTTAATTACTTTAATATTATTTTCAAGTTTTAATTCTTTTATTAGATTGAGATAAGTTGATGGGTCATCATAAAATTCCCCGACAATTAAAAGCTTAATATCAGGATTTGAAGAAATTACTGTCGGCATTGCTTTAATAAGTATATCCAGTCCTTTATACTTTCTGACATAGCCGAAGAAAAGTAAAATTTTATCTTCTTCATTAAAGCCAAGCTTCTGCTTTTCTTTGATTACCGATTCATCAGGTAAATAAATGTCGAATGGAGGTAACTCGGACCTATAAATTTTTTTATCTCCGGCAATGGTTCTTAATTCATCTTCAACATTTTTTGATAAGGCGATAAAATGATCTGCATTTCTTAATCCAAGTTTTGTAAGGAAAGAATCTATAAATCTTGCTTCGTGCGAGATAAAGTTTTCTGTAATAAAAACTATTCTTCCTTTGTATTGATTTTTTATTAAAAGAGTAATAAAAAAATGACAAATACCAAAAAACGGCTGCCACCAATCGAATACAATAAGATCAGCATTTTCTTTTTTGATTTTATTTGCTGTACTTATCCAGTTTAAAGGTGATACAGAATTTACAATTCTTTCATTAGGAACAATAAATTTATTTGTTTCACTTTCATCATATTGAGTTTTGCCGGGAAAAAGAAAAGAAGGGTAGAGGAGCGTGTAATTATAAATCTTTACTTCAAATTTATCTTTTATGCTGTTATAGAGATAAGAAATAAATGTTGATGGACCTCCGCGGTAAGGATAAGCTGGACCAATTATTATAATTTTGTTTATGGATTTCTGCATAAAGAGAAATAATCAGCGCAGTGAAAATAATAATTATATAATGAAGTTAAAAAGAAATGATTTTTCATCTCAATAAATATCCTCATCAATACCTTCATTTTCACTTTCCTTAGGCATTGTGAACATAGAGCTTAGCATATCTTTAAATTGCAATCCGCTTTCAAGTCTGAATTTACTAAGGACAGAATATTCAGCTAAACCGTGAAGAACAAATTCCATCATAAGAAGATTATCTTTTCCATTTGTATTCGGCTGGAATTTTTTCACAATTTCTTTTAGTCCTGGAATTTTTGCCAAAGTAATTTCGTATTCCTTATCGGAGATAGTATTTAGAATATCAACTTTGTTTCCTTTGTTAAACCAAGTAGTTATAGAATTATAAGGATTAACTTCTCCCGGTTGTTGTCGGGATTGTTGGGGCTGATTTTTTCCACGATTAAATTCAGGATCTTTTCGATTCACTTTATCCGGCGAGGGGAAATATTTATCAAACAAAATTTTTATTGATTTGCTTATAAGATTATGTGCAACTTTAGCGGGACCTTCCTGCTCGCCTTCATATACAAGCTCAATCTTTCCTGTTATTGCAGGAATTACTCCGTACAAATCGGAAATTCTCAAGTGAGTGCATTCTTCATTATTAATAATCATTCTTCTTTC
>CAZECH010000340.1:0-3725 GCA_964510675.1 uncultured Ignavibacteriaceae bacterium | reverse complement strand
GTTGAACCACTGATAAATAAGCATACATACTATCCAAAGGTGTAAAACCCCAGTTTTTTCTGTAATAAGATGAAGATTTAATATTTGCTTCCGGCCATTCGGTACTGATAAATTTTTCTTTTCTCATACTATTAAAAAAAGCATCTGCCATAATAAAATATCCTTCTATATTCGGATGAAGATGTTCATGCATTAAATTATTTCCGATTATTTGATTTGGCGAATTAGATTCGAAGTATGATTTTATCGGAACAACAGGAATTTTATACTTGGCAGCTAACTTATGTATGATAATATTAAAATCTTCAGGTGCACGAAATCTCAAAGCATCTAGATCTTTTGCCAGATAAAATGTTTTTCTTGCTTCATCATATTTACCCTGATTTTCATATTCTTTAGCAGTTTTAAATACTTCATCTGCCCGAGGAAGTTTATCAATTTCTACAGTTTCAAAGGGTTCACTATCATGTACGTTGCTTACTAATTCACCTATTAAAACTTTAACACCCTTATCCAAAGCACCCTGAATAATCTCTCTAAGATTTTCCCTAAATTAATTTTTGCCTATTTCATAATCTTCACTATTCAATGGAATTATCTTATTCTTAACGATTCGTTGCATCAATGTTGAATTAGGGTCACTTGTTTCAATTAATGAAAAATCACTTCCAAACCAATTTTTTATATCTAAAATAAAATTTCTTATTAATATGTAGGTTCTAAATTTTTGTAAGAACAGAGTAGCTTTAACTATCCAGCGTTGTTTTCCAAATGATTCCATTGACCCAACACCCAACGCACCATAAAATTCATTATGCCCAGAATAAATTAAAATTGCATCAGGTTTGTGTTGCAGGATTTCATTCATAAAGTCTAATTGTGAATAACTGTTTATTGCTGTCATTGCAGTATTTACAACTTCAATATGCTTATCAGGGAATGTGTCGGAGAGCCGTCGATTCAGTATACGGGTAAAGGTTACATTATTACCATATGGAAAACCAGCAGCAGTTGATTCACCTAAAACAAAAATACGATACCCGTTTTGAGGTTTTACTTTTAAGAAAAGATCTTTGCGAGGCGTTGGGACATCAGATAAAGTTGTGAAATAACGTTTTGCTATTTCTAAATTAATTCCAAAATATTTTGAAGTTACATCAGGAGTTGAAACAAAAAGATCTGTGTTGCCTCCATAATTAAAAATTCTTAGCCCAATTTCAAGAAATACAAACATAAAGAAAGGAATTAAAACAGTAATAGAATAAAATATTCTTTTCTTAGTATGTGTGCTTTTCACTAATGATTTTTTACTTTCGGATTTATTTTGTTTCATTAAAAATAAATAATATTATTTTAATGATAATTGAACCGTTTTAATAATATAAAAGTAATTTCAAAAAGGCAATAACATAATATTATTCGTAGTGGTTTAAATCGTGAACATTCTGCAAAACAATATATATTAGAAATATTGGGTTGTGGGGATAGCGTAAATTGAGCACTTTACATTTAAGGGTGGACTACACTTTGAATAGTATATATATAAATCTAGCTTCATATCAATAGAGTTAAATAACAAGTTCCCCCTTATGGCAAAGTCCATGAAATAATCCTTTATCTCATCAGGGTTTGTACAGTGCAAATTATTAAATAAAAGCTAAAGAAAAGTTTCAATTGTTGAGTAATATTAGAAAAAACCGATATAACCTTAATATTCATAAGTATATTGACAGTATTGCCTAATTAATTTATATTCTTAACGTAATATTTATTAGTAATTTCATTGTAATAAATGTTGAACCACTGTAAGAGATGCTTATAATGAAGGGAAAAATAATTATATGGAAACTCAATTGTCTTTAGCAGATCACCCAGGTAAATTCATTGCTAGGTTAATACGGAATTTTTTTACTCCTTATGAATCATGGGGACGGCAAAATCGTAACCAATTTTTAATCGGGTTATTATCCACTTTTGTATATCTTTTGACAAATTTTGTTTTCAAAATAAATCTTGCCGGTTGGAATCCTTTTATTAATTCATCAGGTGGATTAATTGTTTCGGTTTATATCTGTATAGCCCTCACCATTTTAAAAATACTTATTGATGTTATTAATCCGAATCCTTTAAAATATCCCTGGTATGAAAATTATATGCCTATGATAATTACTCTTTTAGGACTGGCAACTTTAATTGCTTTTCAAAATTTGGATGGTAGTGGTTTTGATGATGCCGGGTTATGGATAAATATTGTAATATTATTAATTGTATTTATTCTTGCTGCCGGTTACTTTGTTGAAGGAAACAATAATGAAAAAATCATCAAAATATGGTTTGCCCTTTTAGGTTATTATTTCTCAGTAATTACTTTCTTTTATTTTTTCGAAAAGATGGTTAATTAAATATAATTTTTATTACTAGTTACTCTTTCTTATTGCTTTTTGCCATAAAGTTGGGACAATATTTAAAATGCCTGTTAATAATCCAATTTCAGATTGTTTTTAAATTTCTATTAAACCAAAAAAATCTATACTTTTATCTTATGATTTTTTAACTTCTGTGAGTCAATATCACATTTTTTATGTTTAATGGAAAAGCAAAAATATTAATTGCTGAGGATGAAACTATCATAGCAATTGATATAAAAACAATTTTATTGAAATTGGGTTATTCGGTCTTAGGACCTGTTACAAGTGGTGAAAAAGTTATTGAAACTCTTAAACAAGAAAAATCTGATCTTATTCTTATGGACATTTCTCTTTCCGGGGAACTTGATGGAATTCAAACTGCAGAATTAGTTACTCGGACTTTCGATATCCCCGTAGTATATTTAACCGCTTTAACCGACAACGAAACTCTTGATCGTGCAAGAGTTACAGAACCATTCGGGTACCTGTTAAAACCTTTTGATGAGAGGAATCTTCGATCAACCATTGAAATGGCATTATATAAACATAAAGTTGAATCCGAATTAAGGTATAGAACAAAAGAGCTTGAAAAAGAAAAGATTAAAACCGATCAACTATTACATAATATTTTCCCTGCTGAGATTGTAAAAGAGTTAAAAAGTAAGGGTACTGTTAATCCAAAGCATTATGATTCTGTTTCCATTTTGTTTACTGATTTTCATGACTTTACAAGTATTGCATCGGGACTTTCTGCCGATAATTTGGTTTTAGAATTAAACAACATTTTTGTCAGGTTTGATTCAATCCTTACCAATCTTGGACTTGAAAAACTTAAAACTATTGGTGATGCTTATATGATTGCTGGTGGTTTACCAAATGAAACAAAAGATCACGCTGTTAAAATTACAATAGCAGCTATAGAAATGCAGAAAGTTATAAAGGAAGAAAATTCTAAAAGAAATTTGAACTGGAAAATGAGAGCAGGAATTCACACAGGTCCGTGCGTTGCAGGAATTGTTGGTATTAAAAAATATACATATGATGTTTGGGGAGACACGGTTAATATTGCCAGCCGAATGGAATCTTGCAGTGAACCCGGGAAAATTAATATTTCCCGTGCAACTTATGAACTTATTAAAGATCATTTTGAATGTGAATACCGAGGTTCCATTGAAGCAAAAGGTAAAGGACTAATTGATATGTATTTTGTTAATACTTCCAAGAATAACGTTTAATCCGAAAATTCAAATTTTTTATTAATCTATTTTGTACAGATGTGCAGCTTTATCTGCCGAACTTACAATTCCTTTTATCATT
>CAZECH010000339.1:0-3753 GCA_964510675.1 uncultured Ignavibacteriaceae bacterium | reverse complement strand
GAAATACAACAGCATTTGGTTCGTACTTAAGTGTATAACCAAATTTTATAACTCTAAAAAATATGTCAAGATCACCGCCGCCGTTTGTAACAGTACCAACATCCAAGGCATTATCAAAAAATCCTATCTCTTGAAAAATAGAGGTTCTAAAAGCCATGTTTGCACCAGTACCAAATTGGCCCGTTCCAAAGTATTGCCATCTTTTGGAGTATTTATCATTAACATTTATCCATCTTGGTTTATAACCTCTGCCAAATCCCCCGTACATCTCAAATAAAATATGAGCATCTTTCTCAAGTTCATAAGGTTCTACTAAACCAGTAACAGCCATTGTATCAGGTTCTTCAACAAAAGTTTTTGCGATAGCACTTATCCAATTTTTATCAACTACAACATCATCATCTGTGAAGGCAATAATTTCCCCTTTAGCCTCAAGTATAGCTCGGTTTCTTGCCCAATCTAAACCAGGTCGTGGTTCACAAATATATCTGAACCGAGAATATTTGTTTAATACTAAATCTCTTGTTGAATTATCACTGGGTGCATTATCTATAACAACTAAATCCAAGTTTGGATAATTCAATTCTGATAAAGAATCGAGACATAGTTCTAATTGTTCAGCTCTGTCTCTTGTACAAACTGCTGCAGTAACAACAGGTTTTAGCTTAATTTCATTTAAATGATCCTTTGATATTATTTCTCTAATCGATTCTTCATCTATTTCTATTCTATAGTCAAGACTGAGGATAAGTAAAATGCGTATAAGTTCATTACATTTTTTGCTTTCAATTTCTTTTATTATTAATTCTGCAGGACAAATATTTTTAACAACTGATAATGTCAGGGTGCATACAGATCTTTTACCCCATGTACAAAGTACACGAACTTTACTATACCCATCCAGATTCCTTATATCATCAATCGGTTTACTTAAATCTAAGATTACGGTTTTAATTGGATCAAGCATAATTTTCGAGTTTATATTCGGACAATTCAAATTGATTAAGACTGTTGAAATATTTTCTTACCGTCCCCGGAACATCTCCATCAGATTGAATGTAACCATCATTTATCCATATGGCTCTATCACATATTTTAGAAATATCATTTAAATTATGTGTTACGAGTATAAGAGTTGTACCTGATTTACATACTTCTTCTATTTTATTGAAACATTTTCTCTGGAATTCAGCATCACCAACAACAAGAACTTCATCAACAATAAGCAAATCGGGATTAGCATGAATTGCGATCGAAAAGCCAAGCCGTGCTACCATACCACTTGAATAATATTTTATAGGAGTATTAAGGAAGTCTTCTATACCTGAGAAAGTAACTATTTCATCAAACTTAGTTTTTAATTCTGCTTTAGGTAAACCATTAAAAACCCAATTGAGTTTAATATTTTCTTTTCCTGTTAAATCTTTGTAAAAACCTACCCCAAGTTCTATTAAAGCTAGCATACGACTGGAGTTGTTAATTATTTTTCCTGAAGTAGGATTGTGAATTCCTGCGATCAGTTTAAGTAAAGTTGATTTTCCGCATCCGTTTTTTCCAATCAATCCAACTTTCTCTCCCTTATTTATTTTAAGATTAATATCTTTCAGTACGTACCATTCCCAAATTTTTTTGGATTTATCAAAAATTTTAATAAAAGAAGTTTTAAGAGAATCACTTCTCTCATACCACCGAAATTTTTTACTTACATCTGTACAAATAATCATTTTAACTCAACTCTGCAAAGGAAAATCTTAATTTGTTAAAAAGTAAAAACCCTAATGTGAAAACAACTATAGAAACAACAGCTGTTGTAATAATCATTAGTTCATTTGGGAATCTTTTATAGTAGATAATATCATGGTAAATATTAATTATTTGAGCAATCGGATTTATTAATGCAACCTTCTGAAGATTTGATGGAATATACTCGAGAGGATAAAATATTGGTGTTAAAAAGAATATAAGATTTCCAAAAATAACTATTAGTTTTGGAACGTCTTTAAAATAAACAGATACGCAAGCAACGATCATTGATATACCGATTGTCAATAATAACTGTAATAGAATAATAACCGGTAATAAAATTATTAAATATGAAAATGGGGGATAAAAAATAAATATTGCAATTAAAAATAGAATTAGAGAAATTAGAAAATCAACAAAAGTAACAGCAACATTTGAGAGAACTATTATTTCATTTGGGAAAGCTATTTTAGTTATTAAATCTTTACTTTGAATAATAGACTCACTTGAATTTATAATTGCACTAAATGTAAAATTCCATGCCAAATAACCCGGAATTAAGAAAAGGGGATAATTCTCTAAACCCATTCTTATTACTAAAGAAAAAACAAGCCAGTATGTAAGAATGTAAAGTAGTGGATTAAGCAAAGTCCAGATAAACCCCAGTAAAGAACCAACGTGTCTAAGCTTTAAATATGTCCGGAAGAGTTCAGTAGCTAATTCTCTATACCGCCATAAATTACTTAACTGTTCTTTAAACGTGCCAATCATATTGTAATTTTTTCCCGGATTTAATTCGGTGACGAACATAATATTATAAAGCAATTAAAATTTTCAATATTTATGCCATCAAAAAATGAAATAATTAGATTACTATTCTTTAAAACTTTCTTCATTCTGAGTTAACTTAAGAATTAGTGGTTCATAACATAACACAAATTCATTGGCTCAATAATTGACATTATTAGAGATTAGAATATGTGTCAGGTTAAAAAATGTACTTTTACTTTGTCAAAGATGAATTAAATGTATTAATTGATGAATTATGTTCGTAGAAAACATTTATTGATGAACATTAATCAACTTTTACTATAATACATGGATGGGAATGTGAACTTTGTAGGATAGGATTATTAATACTAATTTAACACTTAGCGATGAATAAATTCTACATTAATAATTACTTTTTAAATCAAAAATTGTAAGGATTTCCGATATGCAAATTCCCTTTCTGGATCTTAAAGTACAATACCAGTCAATTAAAAATGAAGTTAACGCAGCTATACAAAATGTTTTAGATAATACCTCATTTATACTTGGAAAAGCCGTAAATGATTTTGAGAATGAATTTGCCAAAGCTCATAATGTCAAATACTGTTATGGAGTTAGCTCTGGTACGGATGGAAATCATCTGGCTTCATGGGCATTGGATATAAAAGTCGGGGATGAAATTATTGTCCCAGCAAATACTTTTATAGCTACAGCCTGGGGCGCTACTTTATGTAATGCAAAACCTGTTTTTGTTGATTGTGATCCTTTAAGTTATAATCTTGATCCAAATAAGTTAAACGATGCAATTACTCCTAAAACTAAAGCAGTTGTTGCTGTTCATTTATATGGGCAGCCAGCCGATTTAGATGCAATTCGGTTTATCACTAAAAATAAAAATATTTTTTTAATTGAAGATTGTGCTCAGGCTCATTTAGCAGAGTATAAAAATAAAAGAGTTGGTGGCTTATCTGATATTGCCTGTTTCAGTTTTTATCCTGGTAAAAACCTCGGTGCTTATGGAGAAGGTGGGGCAGTCACAACCAATAATGCTGAATTAGCTAATAAGGTTAAAATGTTTAGAGACCATGGTGCCTTACAGAAATATCATCATGAATCTTTAGGTCATAATTACAGAATGGATGGAATTCAAGGTGCTGTTTTAGGAGTGAAGTTAAAATATCTTGATAAATGGACTGAGGGAAGAAGAAAAGTTGCTATAAAATATCGTGAATTGTTGGA
>CAZECH010000338.1:0-3777 GCA_964510675.1 uncultured Ignavibacteriaceae bacterium | reverse complement strand
AACCCGCGACCTGCTGATTACAAATCAGCTGCTCTACCAACTGAGCTAAGCCAGCTTAACAATTAAATGAACAATGCATAATTCTTTAATTTGGTGGTCAAAATTAGTACAAATCACACACGTTTGCAAGAATTAATTATTGCTTTACAACATCTTAACTTTTTTCACAAAATTTTCCTTTATCAGAATATACTTTGAATTGAACCATCTTTTGTCGAATTTTTTTTATTAATTCGAAAGTTAGAATTTCATATTTGAAAATTTCACCTGAGTTTAAAATCTTACCTGTTTTATCAGCGATAAATCCTGCTACTGTATTATACTCCTCAGATGTTGGAAGCGGGATATTAAATAATTCATTAAAGTCATCTATACTCATTGAACCAAGAATATAATATTTTCCATCGGGCAGACGAGTAAATTCTTTTATCTCCATTTGTGTGTTATCTCTCAATTCACCAACGATCTCTTCCAGAATATCTTCCATTGTTATAACGCCTTCAGTACCTCCATATTCATCCGTTACAATAGCAATTCTTTCACCTCGCTTTTGCATCTCTTTCAATACTTCTGATATAAGTTTTGTCTCAGGAATAAAGTACGCCGGTCTTATTAAATCTTTTATGGAAACAATTGAACCATCAACGTAAGACTTCATAAAATCCTTAGTATGGATAACTCCAATAATGTTATCTAAAGATTCTTCATAAACGGGAACAAGGGAATGCAATGATTTTATTATTACCTTTGCGTTTTCTTTTTCATCTTCATTAATATCAACAGCAACCATATCAGTTCTGGGAATCATTACTTCATTTGCTCTAAGGTCATTAAACTCAAATACATTTTCGATAATCTCTTTCTCTGTTTCATTAATTGAGCCCGACTTCACTCCTTCAGAAATAAGAATTCTAATCTCATCTTCAGAAATCCTTGTTTGTGAAAAATTTGTCCTTTCATTAAACGGCTTTAGTAAAAAGTTGCTGAAATATGTAATAATTCTTACCGGATATTTTAACAAGGTTGTAAGCAATATCAGCGGTCTGATTGAAGCTTTCCCTATTTTCTCAGCATACCTGAAACCTAAAACCTTGGGTATAAGTATTCCGAAAATCATTGTTAAAAATGAAACACAAAGAACAGCTAATACAGACGAAAGAAGTTTTGAATATTGACTAAAAAAAATAATATGGGAATCAGTGAAAAAAGGATTTATTAATTCAATTGCAATAATAAATGCAAGTATTGATGCAGCAATAAGTGTTATATTAGTCGATATCTGTATTGAACCGAAAAAGGCATTTGCATCCTGTTTGATAGACTCAAAAAGTGATAAGTATTTATCGTTTTTTTCGCGCATTTCTTCAAGCTTTTGGGAACCGAATGATGCTATCGCTGCTTCAGCAGCTGACAGATATCCTCCTAAAAAGATAAAAATAAAAAAGAATATAATTTCATATAGTTGAAAATCCATAATTGGTAACTTTTCAGTAAAAAATTTTCTACAAGATAACAAAAATAATTTTGATTTAATCTTATATTTGAAGATACTTTGTTAGTATTTTATTGAACATTTAGATAATATTCTGCTGGTCATTAAGAAATTTATGCAGGCTAAACAGATTAAAATCGAGAATAAGGAAAATCTATTAATTAAATGGAACAACGAAACTGAAAGTAAAATAAGTCTTAAATATCTCAGAGATGAATGCCCCTGTGCCAATTGTAAGGGTGAGACTGTCCTGTTAAAAACATACAGACCTCCAAAACAGCAAAATAGTAATCCTGAAATGTACTTAGTTAAAAATATTGAAACTGTTGGTGGATATGCTATCCAGTTAAGCTGGAAAGATGGACATAACACCGGCATTTACTCATGGGAATATCTTAAAAAACTTGATGAAGACCAGAATACAGAATCAAAACAAAACTATAATAAAATAATATGACACAAGACGAATTAAAATATTATTCTTCTCTTTTAAGAAAGAAATATAGAACAGCAGAAAAAAAATTTTTAGCTGAGGGTAAGAAAACTATTGATGAGGGTTTAGAGAGCAACTATACCTGTGAAAGGATTTTTGTATCTCAAAAATTCTTTGAGAACACAAGGTCGAGAAAACTTTTTAAGCATATGGAATATGAAGTGCTGAAAAAATCTGAATTGATGAGAATAACCGATACAATGACACCCCAGGGAATTATTGCAGTATTCAGAATGCCAGAAAAGAAAAAAATTGAAAATATTAAATCGGATGTTATTGTTTATCTTGAAAATATTTCAGATCCCGGTAATCTCGGTACGATGATAAGGATTTGCGACTGGTTTGGTATTAATACGGTTCTTATAAGTGATAATGCTGTTGATGTTTATAATTCAAAAGTAGTTCGTTCAAGTATGGGTTCTATTTTTCATATTGATATTATTGAAGATGTTGAACTCAGTTCTATAGAAGCTCTGAAGAATAAAGGATACAAATTAATATGTTCTGATCTTCAGGGAGAAAATCTTTACGAGTTTAAATTACCTGAAAAGAAAATAATTGCATTTTGTAATGAAGCTGCGGGACCATCAGAAGAGCTTTTAAAACTTTGTGATCATAAGTTAACAATTCCAAAGATTGGGAAAGCAGAATCACTAAACGTTGCAATAGCTGCCGGAGTTATTCTTTCAGAATTATCTAAAAAGCTTTAATCTGCTTCCCGTATGTATGAAAATCATATTGCATAAAATCGGATAATAATTAACGAAGAATTATCATTTTTTTAGTTTCGGAAAATTTCCCAGCAATAAGCTGATAAAAATAAATTCCGCTTGATAGATTTTCAGCTTTAAAATTGATTTCATAACTACCTGCAATTATTTTTTCATTAATCAAAACAGCAACTTCATCTCCGGTAAGATCATAAACTTTTAGTGAAACAAATTGATCTGAAGGCAACTTGAATTTTATTTTTGTTGTGGGATTAAATGGATTAGGAAAATTTTGTGAGAGATTAAAATTATATGGAGCAACTTTTTCTAAATAAACAATATTGCTATAAGAATATGTCCCGTTAAAATCAATTTGCTTTAGTCGGTAAGCTGTTTTAATAATAATAATATCGGGAAGATTATCATAATAAATGTAGTTTCTTTGCTCTGTTGTTGATCCGGCTCCTTCCTTAAAACCAATGATTCTCCATTCCTCATCATCCCCATTGTTAATTAATTTTCTTTCTATTTCAAAACCACGATTGTTTGTTTCAGTTGCAGTTGTCCAACTTAAGGAAACTTTGTTACCAATTTGATTTGCTGTAAAAGATGTAAGTTCAACGGGTAGAGGGTTTTCTGCAGCAGTAATGTTATCAATTCCCAAGGCTGCAGCAATAACATCCCCGGCATTTCCACCAGCAACACTATGAAGAATTCTTAATTGTGTAACATCACCTAATGTTGCGTTCAAACCAGAACCTCCTGTAAGATCTGCAGGTAGCAAAGAGAATTCTCCTTCCTGCCAATCACTTTGAGCCGGGACTACAATTGCATTTACACTCCAGAAATTTCCACCAGGTCCTTGCACAACTATTCTTATGGAAAGATCCATATTACTAAAATTTTTCAAATGCATGCTGACCTTATTAACACCTGCAGTAATATAATCGCCCTTCCATTGAAGGGTATCAAAAATTACAAGCTTTCCACCGGCTCCCACACTACCATTTGACACTATGTGAAGATAAGCATCACCTTTCCCACCCGGGCCACCATCAAGCATAACCTTTGGCGGATTTGGA
>CAZECH010000337.1:0-3791 GCA_964510675.1 uncultured Ignavibacteriaceae bacterium | reverse complement strand
AGAAATGGATTTATAAATAAATCAAAGAACAACTGCAGAAAGAATTTATTTATTTCTTTCTTCCAAAGGATATGATTACAGCACAAGCAGGGAAGTTGTAGAGAAGGTTTTGGAGGAAGGTTTTATTGAGTAATTCATTTCTTAATAAAAAGGAATGTCGAGATTTTAGGTTTGAGAAAAAAACATTTATGATTAGACAATTGCTAAATTGTCTGATTGTTTAATTGTTAAGGAAATTATTTCAACAACAATTCAGCAATTAAACATTTTGACAATAGTATATTACAAATCTTCAAATATTTATAATAATCATTTACTGATTTTGTCATTCAGCGAAAGAATCATTCCTGAAACCTCTGATATACTGATTGTTTCTGCTGCTTCTTTTATAGGTAACCATTTCCTTTTTCTTAAATTTTTTTCAGGATAATCATCAAGTACTTCAATTACTTCCATAGAAAAAATTTTAATATCACAAACCCCAATTGAGTTTTTAATCCTGAAAGTTCCAAGTTCGACAGTTTCATTTGCACCAATAACCCCAGCTTCTTCATAAGCTTCTTTCTTTGCAGACTCAAATGGTGAAAGGTTGAATTCGATATATCCTTTTGGAAGAATCCATTTTTTCCCTTTCACTGATGTTATGAGAAGAACCTGTAGTTCTCCATTTTTTTTACGGTAAGGTAAAACTCCCGACTGGTGAAAATTAAATTCTAATTTCAATCTCTATATAACTCCGGAATAAATTCATTACAAAGATAAAAAATATAAAGAGATGTTTTCACACTTTGACAGGCTAAGTGTGACAAATATTATTTTTGTAATAGCTCAGAAGTTTTATGTAAAATTTCTTCAACCTCATTTTCATTATTTCCTTCAGCATAAATTTTTAACTGTGGAAAATTATCCGACTTACGAATCGTTACCCATCGGCATTCTCCATCCAAAGTAAACTTAGTGCTGTTCAGTTCATCATTGTATTCTTTAAAGGAGTGAAAACTATTTACTTTAAAACTACCAATCTTATCCGGAGGATTATTAAATAATAAATTTAATTTATCATCTTCTTTATCATTTTGTAAAATAATTTGATTACAGAAAAAATCTTTTGTCAATTCCGATTTAGAATTTATATAATCACTCAATCTTTTGTAACCTGATTTTGCAATCATTTCTGCAAAGAATAACGAAGTTAAGATTCCGTCCCGGTATGGAGTGCCGTTTCCCCAAATGAAACTTCCGCTACCTTCAAATCCTATTAAAATATTTTCATTGTTAACTATATCTGAATCTGAAAAAAACCGAAGTCCTACAGGGGCTTCAAATATTTTATCAGGACCAAACAGATTTCTAAGAAATTCAGTATGGATCAAAGATTTGATGATCCTGCCATTTTCTTTTCGGTTGTTGAAAAGATAATCTGCCAGTAAAACCGAAGCCTGATTATCATCAAGTATATCGCCCTGATCCGTAATTATCGTTACTCTATCGGCATCTCCATCTGTAGCTATAGCAAAAGAATATTCGACTGATTTTTTTATTTCATTAATAACAGGTGTTAAATTTGCTTTTAAAGGATCAGGAATTCTTCCTGCAAAATCCTTTTCGGAAAATTTAAAAATGGTTTTACTTCTTATATCATTAATTATTAAAAGATTTTCCAAAACCTGCTGACCTGCGCCAGCCATTGAATCAATCAATAGATTTATTCCACTACCTTTTATGGAATTAAAATCAATTATACTTTCAAGCTGCTCATAATATTTTGTTCTAATATCAACCTGGTAAATTTTTTCATCATCAACCTGTACAAGATCTTTATCAAAAAACTCTTCAATTTCATTTAATTGGGATTTATTTAAAATACTTCCATACTGAGAAATAAATTTTATTCCATTGTAATTTGACGGAAACCTTCCTCCGGTAATCATAATCCCAGCATTAAGATTATTTTCTTTTACAAAACAAGCCAACATCTGTGTCGCTGAAATTTTATCAGTTAGAAAAACAATAATATTGTTGCCGGATAAAACTCGTGAAAAGAGCAATGCAAAATCTTTTGATTTGCGCCTGCCATCGTAGGCTATGCCAACTTTAGGAATATCTTTCTCATTGCTGTGTGATACAAGAAAACCTGCAAAGGCCTGTGCTACTTTGGCTAAAGTGTTTAAATTAATTTCACTATCCAATATTCCGCGCCAGTTTTCGAAACCAAAATGTATTTTATGGTTCTTCATAACAGAATATGCTCAGTATAAGTAAATTGATTTTATAAATTTGCACTTGAACTTAAACTTGAACATTTTTCTTTTCAATATCTGAATTAAAATGAAAATACTTAAAGAAGTTTCACTTAAATCTTACAATACTTTCAGGATAGATGCAAAAGCAAAATATTTTGCTGAAGTTAAAAATGAAGATGAACTGATTGAAATTTTGACTTCAGGCGAATATAAAAATATTCCAAAATTAATTCTCGGCGGAGGAAGCAATATTCTTTTAACGAAAGACTTTGATGGGTTAGTATTGAAAATTTCTTTACCTGGAATAGAAATTATTGATGAAGATGATGAAACAATTAAAATAAAAGCCGGAGCCGGAGTTATCTGGCATGATCTGGTTTTATTCTGTGTTGAAAGAAATTATGGCGGGATAGAAAATTTATCTTTAATCCCAGGAACTGTTGGGGCCGCGCCAATACAAAATATCGGAGCGTATGGTCAGGAATTAAAAGATGTGTTTTATGATTTAGAAGGTATTCAATTAGATGATTTGAAATCTCTGAAATTTAAAAAAGTGGATTGCAGGTTTGGCTACAGAGATAGTATTTTCAAAAATGAGTTGAAGAATAAATTTATAATTATGAGTGTGGCTGTAAAACTTAGCAAAAAACCAATTCTCAATCTGGATTATGGCAATCTTAAAAGTGAACTTGAAAATCTTGAACAAAGTAATATTGGTGTAAAACAAGTAAGTGATGTCATAAGTAAAATACGCAGAAGCAAACTACCTGATCCTGAGGAGATAGGTAATGCAGGAAGTTTTTTTAAAAATCCGGAAATACCTGAAGTAGAATTTATTGAGTTAAAAAAAGATTTTGAAGATATTATTGGTTATACTCTTGGAAATGGAAGGGTAAAAGTATCGGCAGGCTGGCTTATTGAAAAATGCAGATGGAAAGGGAAAAGGGTTGGGAATACCGGTTCACATGTAAAACAATCTCTTGTACTGGTTAATTATGGAAATGCTTCCGGGTCAGAAGTTTTGAATCTGGCAAAGGAAATAAAAAAATCTGTTCAGGATAAATTTGGTATAGATTTGAAGGAAGAAGTAAACGTAATCTGAATCATTTTTTAATTGAAAGTCATTTAAGGAAGTTTTTTATACATAATTCTTAAACACAAATGATACAGCCAAAAGTTGTTTAATCATTAAATTGGAGAAATAAATGAATAATCCAAAAGATGGAAAAGAATATAAGTCAGCTTATGAAAAAGCTGCTGAAGAAGGAATTGATCCGAGATGTATTCCCCAAAGATTAACAGGACCGGTTCCTGCTGATGATCAGATAAAATATCCTGATTATCCGGAATCCGATAATGAGAATTGGAAATTTCTTTATGACCGGCAAATGAATTTACTTCCGGGCAGAGTTTGTAAAGAATATCTTGATGGAGTAGAGATTCTTAATTTTACAAGAGACAGAATTCCTGCTTTAAAAGATTTAAGTGCAGTATTCAAAAAAACTACAGGGTGGAGAATTGCAAGAGTACCCGGATTAATTCACGAAC
>CAZECH010000336.1:0-3806 GCA_964510675.1 uncultured Ignavibacteriaceae bacterium | reverse complement strand
TTCGCTTCTTTCAAAATTAACTCCTATTACAAGAGGATTTATTTTGAGATCAGTTAGAAGAGAATCTTTTTCAGATTCTGCAACCAGGATTGCTTTTATAAGTCTGTCTCTTTTAACCAGATCGGTTAAATTGTGGTGTTTTGGTTTTATCTTTAAAAGATAAGATCGTAATTCATCATCAGGTAAGTTGGAAAATTTTTTTATTTCGTCTACACTAAAATCAGCTTGTTTTAATTTGTAATTCTGAATAATGGAACTAATATATAATCCTGTTCCACCAGTTAGGAAAGGAATTTTATTTGTGGAGATTATCTGAATAAATGCTTCTTTAAAATATGATGTGAAAAGAAACAAGTTAAATTCTGCAGGGGGATCAATAATATCAATCAGGTGATAAGGAATTTTGTGGTTGTCAACAAAATAATCAGATAAATCTTTACCTGTCCCTATATCCATTCCTTTGTAAACCTGCCTTGAATCTGCAGAGATGATTTCTCCATTAAATCTGAGTGCGAGTTTAGCTGAAAGTTTTGTTTTACCTGTTGCAGTTGGGCCAAGTATTGTAATAAGGTTGTAATTCATTATAGATAATTATCTTTAAACGAAAGATAATAATCACGCGGTAAAATTGCCGAGAAAAAATAGAAGAGATAGAACTAAATAATTTCAGGTAAGGATATTAAAATTTTTGTACCTTCACCAAGCTCACCATCAACAGAAATATCTCCATTGTGATCCTGAATTATTTTTTTGGCTATACTTAATCCGATACCTGAAGCATCGGTTTTGCCATGGCTTATTAAAGGTTCAAAAACTTCAAAAGTCAGGCTTGAAGGAATACCAAGTCCTTCATCAATAATTACAATCTTAACCTGCCCCTCTTCTTTTGTTGCAGTTACAAAAATATTTCCACCTTCAGGCATTGCATCGCACGCATTCTTTGCTACCTGGAAGAGTGCAAAGTAAAGTTTATCTTTATCAACTTTTATGTTTGCTCGGGTTTCAATCTTTTTATAAAGTACCGAGTTTCTTGATTCAATATAATCTGAAAGCAAGGAAAGAACATCATTGATAACATTGTCGGCATTTAGAAGATTCAGGTTTACATTACTTTTGCCGGATAAAAATTCTAATGTGGATTCAACTATTGTATTAACTGAATCAGCTTGTTTTGATATGAGATCATTTATATATGGAACCTCATCGGAATTAGGAGTTTTCTTTAAGTACTCTGCAAATTTTTTAATTTCATTTAAAGGGAAACGGATATTATTACTTAAAAACTTCTGAGCGCTTTCAATAAGTGTAATGGTTTCTGTTTGGTATTCCACACCATTGGTGCTTTGCTGGTTATCAAAAGAATTTGAGAAAGCAAATTTCTCCGGTTCAGCCGGGATATTTTCGAAATCATTAATTGATGGAATCAGGTTGTCGTTTTCAGACAGACTATTTTGTTCTTCAAGGTACTCTTCCGATAAACCTGTAAGCTGATTGATTGAACCGTTATTTCCTAAATTATTTTCCTCTAAACCTGTGTGCTGATTAATTGGACTATTATTCCCTAAATTGTTTTCAATTAAACTTGTAAACTGATCTGTTGAACCGTTATTTCCGATATTATTTTCAACTGGAACTTCTGTATTAAATTCTTCATTGTAAAAACTATTATTAAAATCTAAGTTTTCATTCTCGTCTTCTTCATCTGTAAATGTAAGATGACTTTCATCGTGAAAATCATATAACTCTTCATTTGCGGGGACATTAAAAGCAATGTCAGCTATCTCCTCATCAATAATAATTTCTTCCTGGATTTTATCCTCAACATTTTCAGAAGATGATTCATCCGGGTTAACAGTAAAGCTCTGTTGCCCAACTACTATATCATCGGCAATTTGTTCTTCTTCTGCATAATCAAATGAAAGATTCTTCAGGATTATTTTGTGTTTACCAGCCAGTTGATATATCTCCTCTTTATTTATTAAATAAAATATACAATCAGTGTCTGCTACAGCGGAAGAGATTCTTGTTGTCCGATCGATAATTTCTCTCTCACCAAAAAATTGATTTTTGGATCTTCTGAATGAAGCATTGCTGCCCTTAGTTCCAAAATATTTTAATTTAACTTCACCCTGGAGAATCAGGTAAAGCCACTGACTTTCATCACCTGCCTGAAAAATTAATTCACCTTCTTTTTCAGCTTGGAAATTTTTTGAATTAAATAGTGGACTGACAACAGAATCATCAATGCCCTTGAAAAGAAGATTTGATGTCAGGATCGATAAGTTTTTATTTTGAAACATTTTTGTTTGTTGTTGATTTGACATTCAAAGTTTTTTGATCAAATACTAATTTCGTCCTTTTATGTTTAACAAAACCCAAGACCTGTTTTCTATAAAAGATGTGCTTACCTAATCATTAAATCTGAATTTGATACATCAAAGGTCTTACCAAAAAAATAATGCGGATATGATTGATTTTCAAATCTTTTTAGACTAATATTTCAATAGGAATCCTTCTGAGATACAAAAATACCTGTAAGAATGGAGATGAGTTATTATATTTTATTATGTTTGTATGCAAATAATTTGAGCACATAACGGTAAAATTTTGATTAATAAAAATTCTTCTACAGGGAAAACCGGAACCGAAAAAGATTCAATTGCATCATACGTTACGTCGGACGAAACAAAGTTGATTGAGCTGGCAAAAGAAAGCAACAAGCAAGCTCTTACTCAACTCGTTAAGAAATATGAAATGACAGTTTATAATTTTGCTTTTAAGATATGCCGCGACCGCAATAAAGCCGAAAATATTATGCAGGAAACATTTTACAGCATGATAAAGCATATAAACCAGTTTGACAGCAAATCAAAGCTTTCAACCTGGTTATACAGAATTGTTGCTAATCATTGTTTGATGGAAGTAAGAAAAGAAAAACAAAGACAATTTGTTTCTATAGACGATGATGAATCACTGTATGCAAATAGTTACACAGCTGATTACAGCAAGCTTCCGACTAAGTATACAGAAAATGAGGAATTGAAAAAGATTCTTGATAATGCAATTTCAAAATTATCGCCTGATTATAGGATGGTTTTTTTATTAAGAGATGTTGAAGGATTATCAACCGAAGAAACCGCAGAAGCTGCAGAACTTTCAATTTCTGCGGTTAAATCAAGACTTCACAGAGCAAGAGCATTTTTAAGAAATGAAGTAACAAAAGCATTTGAATGATGAAAGAAGAAATTTCCTGTAAAGAAGTCATGAGATATGTGTGCGAATGCCTTGCACAGGATACAAGCTCCAAAAGGTGTCTTGGACTAAAAGATCATCTTGAAAGCTGTGAGAATTGCAGAGAATATTTCAAATCGGTTGAATTAACTATCGATTGTTACAAAAATTATAATGTTGAATTGCCTGCGAATGTTCATACAAAGCTGATGAATTTTTTAAAACTCAGTGATGAATAAAAAATTTTTAGGGAATATCTGAATCCTCCTTTCAATTATAACATCATACTTTTAGTAAATATTTTATTAATAAGGCAGAAACGGAAAATGGATAACTTGCATTTTTATAATATAGACTTAAGATGGGAACAAGGGAGAAGAGGAACTTTAACTTCACCAGATTTAACAAATCCAATTACTGTTGCAACTCCGCCGGAGTTTCCTAAAGGAGAACCAAATATCTGGTCACCGGAACATCTTTATGTGGCTGCAGCAAACAGCTGCCTTATGACAACCTTTCTGGCTATAGCTGAGAATTCAAAACTTGATTTTATTTCATTTGATTCCAGTGCAACT
>CAZECH010000335.1:0-3807 GCA_964510675.1 uncultured Ignavibacteriaceae bacterium | reverse complement strand
ACCATAATTCTGATAGACCAATGCCCATGGTATTAAAAGAACAACTTCAACATCAAAGATGAGGAAAATTAATGCCACAACATAAAATCTTATATTGAATTTTACCCAGGGTGAGCCTATTACGTCTTCTCCACATTCATAAGTAAGAAGCTTTTCATAACTTGGTCTGGAAGGCCGGATAAGACGGGCAACAAAAATTACAACAATAGTAAACAGAACACCAGTAAGCATAAAAATAAAAATCTTACCGAATTCTGTTAGCATACATACCCTCTAATGTTTATGCGAAAATAAAGATAACTTGTTAGCAATGTCAAGAAAATAAATGTAACAATCATCAACTATTGCCTGATAAAAAAAACAAGTCTCCGTGCATTTTCAATATATATGCCATCTGTAAACAGAATATGATGTTTTATTAAATACGGTTTTAAGAGTTACAAATTAATAGACTAATATAAAATCAAAATAGTTTTTCTCTTAATTGAGAAATGATTTTCTGTTTTCAGAGAATAGGAAAATTTTTTTAGCCTTCAGGATTAAGTTGCATTATTTGTGTCCAAACATTGAAGGACTCACCTATAATTGATTATAACTTTGATTAAAACTATATTTTCGCAGTTTAATTATTCAATAATCGGATGCATTCCTCTCAGGCTGTAATTCATCTTTCAAATCTAAAATTTAATTTGCTTCAGATCAGGAAGAAAATAAAGCGAACTAAATTGATGGCGGTTGTTAAAGCAGATGCTTATGGTCATGGTGCAGTTGAAGTTGTTAAATATTATAATACACTTGGTAAATATAAACCGGACTATTATGCAGTTGCTTTTCCTAAAGAAGCAGTTGAATTAAGAAGTGCGGGTATAAAAGATCCGATTCTTGTTTTTAATCCTTTTGAAAAAAGAAATGCGCATCTTAGTAAAAGATATAATCTTATCGCAACTATATTTAATAAAAATCATACAGATGTTTTATTAAATGAAAACAGAAAGTACAAGAGAAAAATTAAAGTTCACATTAAAGTTGATACCGGTATGAACAGGCTTGGGATTGATCACGATAAAGCATACGATTTTATAAAATATGTTTCGGAAAAAAAAGAATTTAAAATAGATGGTTTTTATACCCACTTTGCAGATGCTGATATAAAAGATAAGAGTTTCACATTACTTCAACTAAAAAGATTTAATAAACTAATAGCAAAACTTAAAGTAGAAAATATTAATTTAGGATTGATACATGCTGCAAATAGTGCTGCTATGCTGGATTTACCTGAAACATATTTTGATATTATAAGATGTGGAATCGCACTTTATGGTTATTATCCATCATTTGAAACAAGTGAATCACTTATGTTAAAACCGGCGATGTCTTTAGAATCAAACATAACTACAGTTAAAGAAGTTAATCCCGGAGAAACAATAAGCTATGGAAGAAGATACACGATAAATGAGAGGACAAAAATCATTTCTGTTCCTATAGGTTATGCTGATGGTTACAGAAGAGGATTAACCAATAAGGCTAAAGCAATAGTAAAGGGAAGAGTTTTTAACCAGGTTGGAACAATAACTATGGACAGAACAATGTTTGAAGTCGGGCAAGCAGATATTAAAGAAGGCGATAAAGTAATTCTTTTGGGAAATGACAATAACGAAAATATCACTGCATGGGATTGGGCAAAAATACTCAACACAATTCCTTATGAAATAACCTGCGGAATCTCAAAACGAATTCCAAGAATTTACGTGTAAACATGGATTTTGTTAAGCAATATTTAATTCAAAGTATTACTCAGGCAGCAGGGAATCTCCGGCTTAATTCAAACCAGATAGAAACCTTAGCTCTCTTTAAAGAACTGATCCTTAAGTCTGATCATCTCGAAGATGATATTATCAGGATGAAAAAAGTAACTGAGTTTTCCACACTAGCAATAAAGCTGCATGAATTATTTTCTTTTGTTGCAAAAAATTCCGTTGATATTTTAACAATATCTGAAAAGTTTAAACAACACAGCCAACTGCTGGTAAAAGAAGTTAACCTTCTTTTGTATAATACAGATCATTCGGACTTCAAGGTAATATTTGATAAGTTGAAGCAGGAGAAGAATAAAGAGGATGAAGAAAAAATTAATGACGATAATTTAGTTTCAGTTGAAGAGAAAGAGGAGAGTCTTTTATTTACAATCTTTGAAGAAACAATATTAAAACCTATAAAACCAATAGATTCTTTTCTAAATGAAATTTGTGAAACTGATAAACTACCTGATAAAATTGTTGAATTTATTGAGATAATGAAAATCAATTCAGACCTTTCTAAGAAAAACGGTTTCGAAATTTTATCCGGGATGCACTCAGTCGTTTCCGATTCTTTAACTTTAATTAAAGAAGGAAAACTAAAAGCAGATAAAGAAACGGTAGGTTCCGTCAGGGCTTGTCTTATCGTTATTGCAGCTTTAATAAGAGGCAAGGAAGTGAACATTTCTGATTATATTAACAAAGCTGAAAGTTTCAGCAAAAAGATTAATTCTATAAAATTAAGGGAATAAAATGAGAGTTTACGCCGTGATAATGGCAGGGGGAGTCGGCTCAAGATTTTGGCCAAGCAGTAAAGAAAAAATTCCTAAACAGCTTCTCAATATTTTTGGTGAGAAAACAATGATACAGGATACTGTTGAAAGATTAAAGGGTATTGTAGATGATGAGAATATTTTTATAGTAACAAATAAAGTTCAAAAGCCGGAAATATTAAAGCAGCTGCCAAAACTTTCGGCACAAAATATAATTGAAGAACCATTCGGCAGAAATACTGCAGCCTGCATTGGCCTGTCGGCGGTGGTCTTAAAATCAAAAGCAAAAGATGCTGTAATGATAACATTACCCGCAGATCATTTAGTAAGAGAGATTGAAGCATTTCATAAAACATTAAATAATGCAGTTAAATTTGCTTATGAATCGCATAGCCTCGTTACAATTGGAATACTGCCTACAAGACCGGAAACAGGTTATGGGTATATTCAGATTGATGAAAATAAAACAGCAGAAAATATTCATAAGGTTTTTACATTTGCTGAAAAACCTAATTATGCTACAGCAGTACGGTTTCTTGATAGTGGTGATTTTTTCTGGAACAGCGGTATATTTATTTGGAGAGTTGATGCTATACTCGAAGAGAGGAGAATACATATGCCTGAACTTTATGAAGGCCTGGAGAAAATTGAAAAAGATATTAATAATTTTGAATATGAAAAAACTCTTGTGAACGTTTATGGACAATTAAGAAATATTTCAATCGATTATGGACTTATGGAAAAATCCCATAAAGTTTTTCTTACAAAAGGAAATTTTATATGGAGTGACGTTGGAAGCTGGGAAGAAGTTTACCAGTTATCGGGTAAGGATCAGGATGGTAATGCAATAAAAGGAAATGCTTTTACTGAAATGACTGTTGATACATTAATTTATTCACCAACCAAATTTACTGCAGCAATTGGTGTTGAGAATCTTATAATTGTAAATACAGATGATGCACTTCTTGTATGCAGGAGAGATCATAGCCAGGATGTAAGAAAAGTAGTTGATCATCTTAAAATGAATAAGCTTTCTGAACACCTATAAGAGTCCAGGTTTAAGTTCAAGAAGAAAACTTTTAACTTAAAACTTCTTGAACCTGAACTTGAACTTAAACATGTAGCACTTATGAAGAAATTAATTACTGAGCTTGATGTACTAAAACTGCACCAAACAGGTGTAAAGATAATTCCTGTTGGTGAAAATGAAATTTTAACTCCTCTTGCTCAGGACAGGA
>CAZECH010000334.1:3259-3808 GCA_964510675.1 uncultured Ignavibacteriaceae bacterium | reverse complement strand
TAATTGATCCTGAAGGAAAGATAAAAAAGATATTCAGGAAAGTTAAAGTGCAAGGGCACAACGAAGAAGTTATGGAAGCTGTAAAGAGTTAATTATGGTATATGTAACCCGCCGTGAACGTTTCAGCGCTGCTCATCGTTTGTTTAAATCTAATTTAAGCGATGAAGAAAATTTTGAACTTTATGGATTGTGCAGTAATCCAAACTGGCACGGGCATAATTATGTCCTTGAAGTTATTGTAAGCGGGGAAGTTGATCCTGAAACAGGGTACCTTCTTGATTTAAAAATCCTAAAAGAAATTATAAGAAAAAATGTGATTGAAAAAGTGGATCACAAAAATCTTAATATTGAAACTGATTTTATGAAAGGGATTATTCCATCAGCAGAGAATATTACGATTGCAATATGGAAACAGCTTGCCAACAAAATTCCTAAAGGTAAACTATATTCTGTAAAATTATATGAGACTGAAAACAATTACTTTGAGTATAAGGGAGAATAAAATTGGAAAATAAAGCCATGCAGAAACTTGTGTATGATCTTCTGAAA
>CAZECH010000334.1:0-3249 GCA_964510675.1 uncultured Ignavibacteriaceae bacterium | reverse complement strand
TGTGTGAAACTATGGCTAATTTTAGGGCCATTTTTGGGGAAAATCCTTATAGGGAAGGTTTAGCAAGCACTCCTAAAAGGGTAGCAGAAGCTTATGAATTTTTAACTTCAGGATATCATAAAAAAATTGAACAGGTTATGAATGATGCAGTCTTTAATGAGAAATATGACGAAATGGTTCTTGTGAAGAATATTGATTTTTATAGTCTATGCGAACATCATATACTTCCTTTTTATGGAAAGGTTCATGTTGCATATATCCCGGATGGAAAGATTATAGGACTTAGCAAAATACCCAGAATAGTTGAGGTTTTTTCCAGAAGGCTGCAGGTTCAGGAAAGAATGACGCAGGAAATAGCTGATACTCTTGATCATTATTTACGACCTCAGGGTGTTGCTGTCGTTTCAGAAGCTTACCATATGTGCATGATGATGCGTGGAGTCGAAAAACAGAATTCATCCGCTGTAACTAGTGCAATGCATGGTGTTTTTAAAGATGATGCGAGAACAAGAAGTGAGTTCCTGACCTTTATAGGGAATAAAATATTACCATGAGAAATGAAAAATCCGGCATTTGGATTACCGGTGCAAGTTCCGGGATTGGTAAAGCAGCTGCAGTAGAATTTGCTAGAACGGGCTGCAGAGTTTTTATTTCTTCAAGAAGAGTTACAGAACTGGAAAGAATCAATGAAGCTTTAAAGAAAGAAAAACTTGAGCTTGATGTTTATCCATGTAATGTTGCGTCATATGCAAACGTTGACAAGACGATAAAAAAAATTCTTACTAATCATAAAATAGACTGCCTTATAAACAATGCCGGCATTACTTCTTTCAAACTCGCAGAAGAAAACTCAATCAAAGAAATAGATAGTATTATTAATACTAATCTGCTTGGTTCTATTTATACTATTAAATCAATTTTGCCAAAAATGATTGAACAGGGTGGAGGTACAATAATTAATATTCTCTCAATTGTAACTAAAAGGATATTTACAAATTCAAGTGCGTATGCTGCATCAAAAAATGGATTGAAAGCTTATACTGATGTTTTAAGAGAGGAAGTCAGAAAATATAAAATAAAAATGGTGAACATCATTCCCGGGGCTATCGAGACATCAATGTGGTCCCAGGAAATAAGAAAACAAAATTCTCATAGGATGATGTCAACGGAGGATATAGCCCGTTTACTTGTTTGGGTTTTTCTGCAAAAAGAAAATATGATTAGTGAAGAAATAGTTGTAAGACCAATTGAAGGAGATTTATAATGGATGATAAAGAATTAGCTGTTGTTACTGGTGCCAGCAGAGGAATTGGGAAAGCAATTGCTTTAACTCTTGCTGATGAGGAAATGGATGTAATTATTTTTGGTAGAGATGTCAGTGCACTTGAGAAAGTTCAGAAAGAAATTAAAGCAAAGAATGTTAATTGTGAATACTTTGCGGGAGATGTTGGTGATGAAAAGTTTGTTCATATGTCTGTAAAAAAAATTATGGATGTTTATGGTAAGATTGATCACCTTATTAATAATGCCGGAATGGGAATCCTGAAAAAATTGGAAGAAGCGAAGCTTGATGAATTAAAAGATCAGGTTAATGCGAATGTTTATGGAGTATTTAATTTTAGTCGTGCTGTTGTTGGTGATATGATAAAAAGAAAGAAAGGCTCGATAATTAACATTGTTTCGCTTGCAGGTAAGAATGGTTTTATTGGTGGTACAATGTATGGTGCAACAAAGCATGCTGTTTTAGGATTTACAAAGTCCCTAATGCTTGAAGTTAGAGAGTATAATGTAAGAGTTGCAGCAGTTTGCCCCGGTTCTGTCGCAACAGAATTTGGTGCAGGGAATAATCAGAAAAAAGAAATTGACAGAGTATTAACTTCTGAAGATGTTGCACATGCCGTACTTTCTATAATAAACCTTCCAGGTAGAGCTTTGATGAGTGAAATTGATTTAAGACCAACAAATCCGAAATAAAAAAGCCGGAAAAAATCCGGCTCTTATCATTCAACTATTCTTCCATCTCAGGTTCATCATAATCATCAAAACCATGACGGGAACCAAACATACAACAGCCAGATCTGCCGTGACCAAATTTTCCTTCTTTAAATTTCATTTTCATATGATCTCTGAATGGTTCATGTTCAAGCCAGATCTTTTTCTGTTCAGCATTTAATATTTCAAGCACATCCATTTTATGATTTGCCTGTGCAATTGCCATCTTGTTTTTTATTGTGCTAATTCCCTCAACTGCTGAAATTAATTCTGCTCTTTTCAGATCAGTGTTTTCCTTAAGCTCTCTTATATCAACCATTTTCTTTTCAAGCTCTGCTTTCAGATCAATCATTTCTTTCTGGTGTTTTGATCTCAGGGTGGAAATTTTATCCTGCTGTTCTTCGGTTAATTTAAGTTTTTCAATTATGTTTTCTTTGAATTGCCCTTTCTTAAATTTTTCCCTTTGCTGCGCATATCCGTCGCTAATATTAGCAAAAGAAAAAAGAATCAGGGCACTTAAAACAATAACTAGATTTTTCATTTTATCTCCTTAATTTTATTTTGAGTTTTGAAACTTTGACAGGAATGAAATAAGTTTGGTTTAACAAGTTTTGGAAAATGTTTTTACCTGTGTTAAACTTAATCGCTATGTTTGATGTCGAATATTCAGGATAATCTGCCGATATATGACGGAACAAAATAATGATTATAATCTTATAGAAAGATTCAACAGTGGAGATGAAACGGCTTTCAATGAGATTGTAAGAAAATATCAGCAGAGGATTTACTGGCATGCTAGGCGAATGACAGGTAATCACCTTGATGCTGATGAAATAGTCCAGGAAGTTCTTTTGGTAATGTACAAAAAGTTAAAAGATTTCAGGTTTAAATCTTCTTTATATACATGGATTTACACAATAACTTCGACACGAAGTATAAATCTATTAAGAAGAAGATCTGTAAGAGAAATTTTTTCCTTCCAGGATAATGAATTTGATAAAGCTTCTGATTCAGATATACTGACAGAACTTGAAAATAAAGAAGAGGTAATCAGAATGTTAAAACATTTACAGAAAATTCCGGTAAAACAACGAGAGGTATTTATGCTGAGAGCTATTGATGGATTATCTTATGATGAAATATCCGAGTTAACCGGTAAAAGTGTCGGAGGTTTGAAATCAAATTATTTTCATGCATTAAAGAAAATAACCGGGTTGATGCAAAATGAAGAATGAAGAAAAAATAAGAAAATATCTT
>CAZECH010000333.1:0-3837 GCA_964510675.1 uncultured Ignavibacteriaceae bacterium | reverse complement strand
AAACCTTTTGCTTTCGAAGAATTATTAGCCAGGATAAGAGCATTACTAAGAAGGGGCTCAGTAGAAAAAAATTTAATCCTGAAAGCTCTTGATCTTTCTTTGAATACCCAGTCACATATAGTTACACGAAGGAATAATGAAATTCAATTAACACCAAAAGAATATTCAATCCTGGAATATCTTCTAAGGAATAAGAACAGAGTTATTTCAAGAACAATGCTTGCCGAACATGTTTATGATTACCATTTTGACACTAACACAAATGTTATTGATGTTTATATAAATAAGCTTCGAAACAAAATTGATAAAGATTATGATACACATATTATAAATACAATCAGAGGTGTAGGTTATATAGTTAAGGATAATTAAAATATCTCTTCTCGGAACTATCTGTTCAATGCTCTCATAATGAAATTCAATATTAAAAAATACTTGAAGACAACCCGTTTCAGAACAACAATCTGGTACGCAACCGTTTTTCTTTTGCTTGAATTCGTAATGGGTATTATGGTTTATTTCTTTTTCAGGCAGGTCTTATTTAAAGAGCTGGACATTTCTCTAATGAAACAGGCAGATATGATTTACCATCTTGTTGCAGAAAGTGAATTAGATTTAAATAACTTTAAACCCGATTCATTATATTCATCTGCTGAAGAGCTTGTTTATGATTTGATTTTTGAAGCCGTTACACTAAATCCCAATAACACCTTTGTTCAGGTAAAGTTAAATCAAAAAATTATTTTCTCTACGGCCAATCTTCATGATACAAAAATAAATCTGCCTGATATAAAAACAAGTGAAACTTATTTATTCAGTTTTTCAGATTCAACTCTTTCAGAACATTCAATAAAGGCCGCCTATTTGAATAAGAAAGGCTATAAAATAGTTGTTGCATTTCCACTATCCTTAATAGACCAGATGCTTGAAAGGTTGATAGAGCTTTATATTTTTATTGCACCCGTATTTCTTATTTTATCAGTTATAGGAGGAGCATTGATATCTTTCAGATCACTTTCGAGAATTGATAAGATTATAAGGAAAACTGATGAGATAACTACTCAAAATCTTAGTGAGATAGTAGAGGGCGAGGAATCTGATGATGAATATGGGAGATTAGTCCGTACTATGAATAAAATGATAAAACGAATTAGCACATCTATCGAGTATATGAACCAGTTTTCAATTTCAGCTTCACACGAATTGAAAACTCCTTTAACAATTCTGAGAGGTGAAATTGAACTTGCTCTTAAATCAAACAAAACAAGTGAACAGTACAGAGAAATTCTGCAAAGTAATTATGAAGAAACCCTTAAGTTAATAAACATTATTAATCGCTTGTTTTACCTTTCAAAATTTGATCACTCAATAATCAACCTGAATAAACAAGAAGTTTTGCTTCCTTCACTTATTTATGAGACGTTTGATCAATTCAAATCCCTTGCCGATGAAAAAAATATGAAGTTACTTTATGATGGTGATATTAAAGAAGGTTTTATAATTCACGCAGATCCGGATTTGCTGAGACAGGTTTTAATAAACCTTACAGAAAATGCTATTAAATATGGTGATGAGAATACCGATATAATTGTAAAGTACACTCCGGCACAAAATAATAGGAAAATTTTAACTTTTACAAATTACAGCGAATATATACCGCCTGAATTGTTATCAAAATTATTTGACAGGTTTTTCCGTATTGAATTTTCCAGGAATAGAAATCTTGGCGGAGTTGGTTTAGGTTTATCAGTAGTGAAATCCATAATTAATCTTCACAACGGTGAAATATTTGTCGAGTCTGCTGAGGATGGTAAAATAACTTTTACAATTGTTCTATAAATTATAAATCAGAAAATAGTTTTATCGTATAATCAAGCAACTCTGTTCCTCCATAACTCCCGTGACCAGGAATTATTATTTTTACTGTTTTAAATTCATCTTTTACTTTCTTAATAGTATTTGCCCATTCACTTACATTTGCATCAGCAAGGTTTCCTTTAGATGAATTCAAACTCTTTACCATACACCCTCCAAAAAGAATTTCTTCACCAGGAATCCAAGCGACGATGTTATCTTTTGTATGAGCTTCTCCCAAATAACGGCAAATTATTTTTTCTTTTCCAACTTCTAATTCTAATTTATCTTTAAAAGTATTTTCAGGAATTGGTAGATTGATTTTCCCTGCTAATTCTGGAGTTAATTCAGATGAGTAAGATTTAATCCCAAGTTTGTGAAATTCACTAAGTCCACCTAAACAATCATTATGAAAGTGATTAACGATTACTCCTTTTATTCTTACATCAGGATATGTATCAAAAAACCAATTAAGCAACTGTAAAGTAAGAACTGTATCAGGTGGAGTGTCAAAAACAATTGCTTCATTGTCAGTAATATAGATTAATCCGTTACAAGGAAATCTTCCGAAAGAAGGGTCTTCCATATAAGAAATATGAATAAATGCATTTTCCGAAAGCTTTATTATTTCAAGATCTTTAGAAATAATTTTCTTTTCTTGGGGATAACAGAGCGAGGAGAAAAGTAAAGTAAGAAAAAGGATAAGAATTTTTGTTTTCATTTTTTTTAAATAATTTTATTAACCTTTAAGAAAAATTGTTATAATTGATTTAATAAAAAAACGAGAAATAAAATAAATTCATTATGCAAAATAATATTTCAATAATTCCTTACAATGATAATCTGAAGGAATATGTTAAAATCTTAAATGAAGAATGGCTGCAGAAGTATTTTGAAATTGAAGATACTGACCGCATTCAATTATCGAATCCACAGGAAGAAATATTGAATAAGGGTGGTAAAATCTTTTTTGCCAAATATAATGATCTGATTGTTGGGACAGTATCCCTGATGTGTATAGATGAAGATACTTTTGAAGTAAGTAAAATGGCAGTTACAGAAGCATACCAGAGTAAAGGTATTGGAAAATTATTAATTGAATATTCTGTTCAAACTGCTGAAGAAATGGGAATTAAAAAATTAATTTTATACTCAAATACAAAATTGTTGCCCGCAATTCATTTATACAAAAAATACGGCTTTAATGAAATACCTCTGACAAATTCTCATTATAAAAGATCTGATATTAAGATGGAAAAAATATTGGAACGAGAATCAATTAGTCATCCGGAATAATGAAGGAGTTTAAAATATGTTTTATATGATCGTTGAACATTTCAAAAATGGTGATGCAAAACCTATATACCGGAGATTCTGTGATAAAGGGAGGCTTGCCCCAGAAGGCCTTACTTATGTATCAAGCTGGATTGATGAAAGTATGCAGCAATGTTTTCAATTAATGGAAACAAATGACTATAAACTGATTGATGAGTGGGTATCAAACTGGAACGACATTGTGGAATTTGAAGTATTTCCTGTAATGACTTCAAAGGAAGCATTGGAAAAAATTTCACCATATCTATAAATTCTGTGTCTTAATATCAATCTGTTTATTCACTCCATAATTTTTCAGGATATTTAAATGATGAAGAAATATTTTTTTTCGTTACTGTTATCTCTAATTTTTTAATCTTCTCCGGATTATAATATAACTTATACATATCATTAACCTCTTCAATTTTAATTTGATTGATGTCCTTTACACCTAGTTTTGCATCCGGCGATACACTGATTAAAAGATTGTTAACTTCACCTTTCAAAAAGGATTTAGAATTCAGTACAATCGCAAAAGGTTTATTATCTCTAAGTGATTTATTATATGAATACATTGCTTCAATTTCAGATGTGTCAGGTCTGAGTTGAGCCGGTCCAACCATCATTTCCCTGATTATTTTTTTTAGTTCTTCGTTGTCCATATCTCCA
>CAZECH010000332.1:0-3841 GCA_964510675.1 uncultured Ignavibacteriaceae bacterium | reverse complement strand
CTTAATGGATTAGTTGGACTGAAAGATACTTTCAACTATCCTTTAATTCCTGCAACAATCGTATCCAAATCTTTAACTAAATCTCAAAGTACAATTACAATTAATGTTGGTGAAAGCAGCGGAATAAAACCGGGAATGCCTGTTATTAATGACCATGGTTTGATAGGGATCGTTAATTCGGTTTCCGAAGACTACTCAATTGCTAGAACTCTGAAAAACATTGATCTCAAACTTACTGTTAAGGATGAAAGAAGCCGTGTGGATGGAATAATGAAATGGAATGGAGAAGACCTTATTATTGTGAATGTTTACAAAACATATGACGTTGAACCGGGTGACAGAATTATTACTTCGGATCTAAGTTCAATTGTGCCTGTACCGATTCCGGTTGGTGTTGTTATTGAACTGAGCAAAGTTGAGACTGGTATTTTTAATGAAGTTAAACTAAAACCTTTTGTTGATTTTGTAAGAGTTGAAAATGTTTTTGTAATGGAAATAGTCCAAAGTAAGCAGAAGAATGATCTCGAACTTAATTTTTACAACAGGGATTGAAATGAAATCCCAGTTAATTTTTCCATTCCTCCTTTTTATTCCATTATTAATTCTTCAAACAACCGTAATTCCACTTTTTGCATTCTACAATGCCATACCTGATTTAATTTTAATTCTTCTTGTTTTTTATGCTATCAATTATGGACAACTTTATGGAACAGTGCTTGGATTTGTTTATGGTTTTCTTTTTGACCTGATAACAGGTAGCTTACTTGGAAGCGCAATGCTTTCCAAAACTATGTCCGGCTTTATAGCCGGTTATTTTTCAAATGAGAATAAAAGAGATATTTATTTAAAATCGTATATGTTTTCTATTATCGTTCTATTATGTTCCATTGTTGATTCAATTGTATATTCATTTTTTTCATCAGCAGATTTACAGAGAAATTTTTTACTGCTGTTTTTTGAGCAAGGATTTTTACCCGGATTATATACAGCAGTTATAAGTATGTTAGTATTTATTATTTATCCTGCCAGAAGATTAACATGAGCGATCCGAATTTTGCTTCAACAACAAGAAGAACTATTCTCTATTTTATTTTGGTAGGCACTTTTGCCTTAATCAGTTTTCGTTTATTCCAGATGCAGATACTGCAGCAGGAGTCTTATGAAGAAAAATCTGCAGATAATAGTATTAAAGGAATTGAGCAAATACCGTTACGTGGAGTTTTTCTTGACAGGAACAGGAAAGTAATTGTAAGCAATATACCAGCCTACACTCTTCGCATTACACCTGCTGATTATGATAGAAAATTAAACAAGTTTCTTGAATCCGTTTTAGAAGCTGATTCCGGTTACATTGACAGGATTCTCTTTAATAACCGCATTTATTCCAAGTATATTCCTATAAGAATTAAAAGAGGAATAGATTTCAGGGTTGTTTCCTGGCTTGAAGAAAACTCTGAATATCTACACGGGGTTGATTATGTTGTTGAAATGCAAAGAGGATATCCGGCAGGAATTATGGGTTCGCATATGTTTGGATATACAAAAGAAATTTCGCCTCAGCAGCTCGGAAAAAATAAAGAGTTTTACAAACCGGGAGACTATGTGGGGCATAATGGTATCGAAAAAACCTATGAAGAATTACTGCGAGGTATTAAAGGTTATAATTATATTCTTGTTGACTCAAAAAGAAAAGAGATTGGAAAATATAAAGATGGAACGGATGACGTTTCATCAGTAAAAGGACATGATCTTCTCTTATCAATTGATGCTGAGGTGCAAAGGGTTGCAGAACAGGAATTTAATGGTAAAAATGGTGCAGTAGTAGCAATTGAACCATCAACAGGAGAAATATTAGCATTAGTAAGTGCACCAGAATATGATCTTAGCCAGTTTGCTTATGTTACCACAAAAGATTTTCTTAATCAGCTTTATTCCGATAAAGATAAACCGATGTTTAACAGGGCAACTATGTCTGTTAAACCGCCGGGTTCAACATTTAAGCTTCTTGCCGCTGTTGCAGCATTGGATATGGGAGTTATTACAAAAGAAACTACAATTTATTGCGGTGGGGGTTTTACTTTCGGAAGATTCTTTAAATGCCATGGCGGTTCACACGGTTCTTTAAATGTTGTGCATGCAATTGAAAAATCGTGCAATACATTCTTTTATAATCTTATTTATAAAATTGGTATTGATAAATGGCATGAGTATGCAAAGAAATTTGGTTTTAGTACAAAAAGTGGGATTGATATTGGTGAAGAAGTTGCCGGTTTAATTCCTAATTCAAAATATTATGAAAAAATTTATGGGCAAAATTGGCCAAGAAGTATTATGGCAAGTCTGGGAATTGGGCAGGGTGAAGTAAATGTCAGTCCTTTACAGTTGGCAATGTATGTTTCACTTATTGCTAATAACGGCAAGGGTTTTACACCGCATATAGTTAAAGGATATATTGATTTGGGAATTAAACAGGAAGCCTTCGACATTGTTAAAGAAGGAATGTACCTTGTGGTTCAGGGTTCAGGAACAGCAACAAGAACAAGAATTGAAGGAATAAATATCGGCGGTAAGACAGGTACGGCACAGAATCCTCATGGTAAAGATCATGCTGTATTTGTTTGCTTTGCTCCATTTGAAAACCCCAAAATTGCAATTGCAGTTGTTGTTGAGAATGTGGGATTTGGAGGTACACACGCCGCACCAATAGCTAAAAAAATGATTGAAGCTTATCTCTTAAAAGATAAAATAAAACCAAAAGAAGAAATTGTTCCTGAAATTAGAGAGAAAATAATAGGAGCTTTAATTGAGAATTGATTATAAACTCGATGATAAATTTGATTTTGGATTATTCGTCCCGGCAATTATTTTAATTTGTCTTGGACTTCTTGCTATTTACAGTGCAACAATTAATCATCCCACAGCAAGCGGGAATTTTCAGAAGCAGTTGGTTTGGGCAGTCGTTGCTTTAGGAATCTTCTTTATTACATATTCAATTCCTACAAGCTCATTCCATTATATTGCATCTCCTATGTATCTTTTTTCTCTTTTACTACTTGTTGCTGTTCTTGTTTTAGGAAGAAAAGTTTCAGGTGCAAAAAGCTGGTTGGATTTGGGTGCATTTGGTTTCCAACCTTCAGAAATTGCGAAGATAGGTACCATTCTTCTTCTTGCTTCTTTCCTAAGCAGGAGAAATGCTAAAATAGATTCCTTCTTTGATATTTTAATTGCACTAACAATTGGATTAGTTCCAGTCGGTCTAATTCTGCTTGAACCTGATATGGGAACTTCAATTGTTTTTATGGGAATGATACTTACAATAATTTTCTGGAAAGGGATAAGTCTTTTTAGTTTGTTTGTTGTTTTATCTCCCGGATTTGTTGCGATTTTTGCATTGTTTGGGGTGTACTATTTTATTGGAGCTATGGCGCTTGTTGTAATTACACTTTTTATATTCAAGAAGGACGTGTTTTTCAGCGGCTCAATATTCGCGTTAAATCTTGGTGCGGGTTTTTTTACAGATTATGTCTATTCAGCTTTAAGTCCACATCAACAGAAGAGAATATTATCATTTATAGATCCAATGGCTGATCCTCTTGGTTCCGGGTATAATGCAATCCAGGCTAAAGTTGCAATTGGTTCCGGTGGTTTATTTGGAAAAGGATTTCTTAATGGAAATCAGACTCAACTTCAGTTTATACCGGAACAATGGACTGATTTTATTTATTGTGTAATAGGTGAAGAATTTGGATTTATAGGCAGTATAATTGTCGTTGGTTTATTTTTTTTCCTTTTTATAAGATTACTCAGAGTAGCTTCAGTTGCTAAGGATGAATTTATGAGT
>CAZECH010000331.1:0-3851 GCA_964510675.1 uncultured Ignavibacteriaceae bacterium | reverse complement strand
AAATTTTTTCAATTACAACATCACTTGTAATTCATACTATTTACAATTTATTTTTATATCAAACAGCTAAATTATTATTCAGATAATTAGTAATCGGGTTGAACTTATGAATAACATTTTTGAGAAAGAAAAGGAACTTTTTATTTCAACATATAAAAGAATTCCACTTGATATCGATCATGGGGAAGGTATTTATTTATATGATTCGAATGGAAAAAAGTATCTCGATTTCTTTGCCGGCCTTGCTGTGAATGCTCTTGGTTATTCACATCCTGATATTAACAAAGAAGTGAATAAACAAATGTCCCGGTTTTCTCATTTATCAAATTATTTTATTACAGATGTGCAAATTCAATTTGCTGAAAAACTGCTGAAGTATTCCGGTATGTCGGGAATATTTCTTAGTAATAGTGGAACTGAAGCAGTTGAAGGAACAATTAAGCTAATCAGAAAACTTAAAGGACCAGATAAAAAAATATTTTCTTTTACGGGATCATTTCATGGAAGAACGTATGGTGCATTAACATTAACGTCAAATGAAAAATACAAACAGGGATTTGAACCATTATTGCCAGGTATTTCAATGCTCGAATTTAATAATTCAAGTGATCTGCTGAAGAATATTAATTCTGATACCGCTGCTGTATTTATTGAATTAATCCAGGGAGAAGGCGGAATATTTCCTGCTTCTGAAGAATTTGTAATAAATATCGAAAAGCTAAGAAAAGAATTTTCTTTTATTCTTGTAATTGACGAAGTACAATCAGGAATCGGGAGAACAGGCAAACCATTTTCTTACAATCATTTTAATATTATACCTGATATTGTACTTGCTGCAAAAGCCATTGGCGGTGGACTACCTTTGGGTGCAATACTTGTTTCCAAGGAATTAAAAACTGTTTTATCAGCTGGAAATCACGGAACTACTTTTGGCGGCAATCCAGTATCTTGTGCAGCAGGTAAAGTTGTACTGGAAAAAGTCTTTGAGGAAGGATTATTGAATAAAGTTCAAAAAAACGGAGATTATTTTTTTACTCAGTTGAATAATCTTAAAAAAGAGTTTCCAACAGATATAAAAGAAATACGCGGTAAAGGTTATATGATTGGTATTGAACATTTTAATGAGTGCAGTAATCTTGTTGAAAAATTCAGAAACAGGGGAGTGCTTGTTAATTGTACAAATCAGAATGTAGTTAGGATTTTACCTCCACTTATTGCAGAGAAAGAACATATTGATGTTTTTATTTCAATATACAGAGAAATACTTAAAGAGAATGCATAATTAAGATTTTAATGAATTCATCCAATTAATAATTGCCCCGTACCTTATTCCTTTAGTACTTACTGTAACTTCATTTATTTTAAGAAGGTTTGTTATTTCATTTAAGATTATTGTTCCTGCAAGCAGAACATCCTCTCGTCCCTCAACAACAGATAAGTAATTCTTTTTTATCTCTTCAGAATTTTGCTTTGATAATTCACCGATAAATTTCTCTAAATCATCCTTAGATAAAACCGAACCTTCAATTAAATCCTCATCATAAATTTTAAGATTCTGTTTGATGCATGCTAAAGTTGTAGGTGTTCCAGCAATTGCAATAGCTGTTTCAATATTTTGTATGTTCATAGCAATTTCACTAATCGTTTCCTTAATATGATTGCTGAAGCTCATAATTTGTTTTTCAAATGGAGGATCGGAAGTTAAATAATTCTCTCTTCCACTCACTGCACCAATCGGAAAACTTTTACGGAATGAAATATTTGCTCCTATTCCAAAAATTATTTCTGTGCTACCGCCTCCAATATCTATAACCAAAAGATTTTTATTAGGTGGATATCCGTTTACTGCACCTAAATAAGAATATCTGGCTTCTTCTTCACCGGTAACAACATTAAGAGTGTAATTAAATTTCTTCCGAAATTCTTCTACAATCTCATTTCTGTTTGATGATATCCTCAAAGCATTTGTTCCGGTTACCAGAACTTTTTCGCAATTATATTTTTTAATTACATCTGCGTACCTGGAAATTACTGCATGCATCTTTTTTATATTTTCAGTTGAAATTGGATTATCTTTCTTCAATCCTCTTCCTATCCTCGGAATGCTGTGGTGATTCTCCAATGTTTTAACTTCAAAGTTGTTTAAATTCACTTCAGCAACCAAGAGTATTATTGTATTGGTTCCTATATCAATTGAGGCAACAGTCATAATTTTTTCCTATTTTCCCAGTGAAAATAAATTAATCTTATGAAATATCTTAGCCGGTCTTCATTATTTATTCTATTTGTAGTCTGCTTATCTGGTTCACTCTGGTTAGGAAGTTATGTTGTTAAGTTGTTTGTTTCATACAGTCTTTTCGAGGAAACGGGATTTGTTCTTAGAGGTTACCTTAATGAAAGTAATTTATCTGAAGTCCTTAAAACAATGCTACCATTGTTTATAACATCATTTGTTCTCTACCTGATATTTTTTGTTTCATTTATTTTATTTGTATTTATTTCAGGACTTAAACTCAAAAAAAATGGATGGCTATTTATCATAACTTTACTTGTTATAATTACTTTCCCATTTGAAGCTTACCTGATGAATATAGATTACGAGATTATAGGATTGATAAGTAATGATTATTTTAATTCTTCAGAAGCAATTGATTTGATCATAAAGCGATTTAAGATATTCAGCAGCTTTTCTGTAATTGAGGTATTTTGTTACGTTTCAATTATCTTTCTTTTAATTTTCAAACCATTAACTAAAATAGAATTAAATACTGTTGTATGAAAATAAAAGAAAAGGAATTTGAAGAACTTATTCAGGAATTAAAAGCTGTTGCCGCACAATTGGGAGCAGAAGTCCGGTTCGAAAAAGGAGATTTCAAAGGCGGTTATTGTATCCTTAAGGAAAATAAAGTTATTGTTGTTAATAAATTGGCAACTCTTCAAAGAAAAGTGATTATACTTTCAATGGCTTTAAAAGAGTTAGGTGTTGATCAAATATATTTAACTCCAAAGCTTCGTGAAGTTATTGATGAAATGGCTGAAACAAGATGAAGATAATTTGTATTAATGGTCCTAACCTAAATCTTTTAGGTAAAAGAGATAAGTCCCATTACGGCAAGTTTAGTCTATCTGATATTGAATCAATTATAAAGAAAGAATTTCCCAAAATATCTTTTACTTTTTTTCATTCAAATGTTGAAGGAGAAATAGTAAATATTGTTCAGGAAGCCAATTCAAAATATAATGGTTTGATCATCAATCCCGGAGGTTATGGGCATACTTCAATTGCAATAAAAGATGCACTTGAATTTTGCAGCATTCCAAAAGTTGAAGTTCATTTATCTCATTTAGCAAACAGGGAAGATTATAGGCAAAAACTATTAACTGCATCAGGCTGCAATGGTTATATATCGGGATTTAAGGAGTTTGGTTATCTTGCAGGAGTTTATCTTATTCAAAAATTAATTGAAAATAAAAAGAAGAGTTAAATTTGATTAAGGCAATCGTTTTTGATCTTGATAATACTCTTGTTGATTTCATGAAAATGAAACGACGTGCAATTGAAGAAGCTATACCTGCAATGATTGATGCTGGTTTAAAAATAACCTCCCAGGAAGCTAATAAAATAATTGATGAGATTTATAAAGAGCAGGGAATAGAGTACCAGAAAGTTTTTGATGTTCTGCTTCAACGTGTATTAAGCAGAGTTGATTATAAAATTCTTTCAGCAGGTATTGTTGCTTATCGCAGAGCAAGAGAAGCAGCTTTAATTCCATATCCACATGTTTATTCAACACTAAACAAACTTCTTAAACTAGGAATTAAAATGGGAGTTTTATCTGATGCTCCCGTTA
>CAZECH010000330.1:0-3854 GCA_964510675.1 uncultured Ignavibacteriaceae bacterium | reverse complement strand
CTGTTGATAAAGAAGGGAACCTTGAAACGGTTGCAGGTGTTCCACCGGATTATTTTAGTGCAACCGGTCAGCTTTGGGGTAATCCGCTTTACAGGTGGAATGAAATGGAGAAAGATGACTTCTTTTGGTGGCGTCAGAGGATATCCAACATGCTTAATTTTGTTGATATAATTAGAATAGACCACTTCAGAGGATTTGAAGCTTACTGGGAAATTCCCGGTAAAGCAAAAACTGCTGTGAAAGGAAAGTGGGTTAAAGCCCCGGGTGAAAAACTTTTTAATACTTTGAAAAAATATTTAGGTGAATTACCGATTCTTGCAGAAGATCTTGGTGTTATTACAAAACCGGTAGAAGCATTAAGAGATAAATTTGGATTTCCAGGCATGAAGATACTTCAGTTTGCTTTTGGAACCGGGATGGAAACCAAATTTTTACCGCATAATTTTATTTCCAATTGCGTTGTCTATACAGGTTCTCACGATAATGATACTACACGTGCTTATTTCGAAAAAGAAAAGAAGGCAAAAAATGATATTTATACCCATGTACAAAAATACCTTGATTATTATGGAGAGGATATTGCTCAAAAATTAATAAGAACAGCTTATGCCAGTGCAGCAAATATTGTGATTATTCCTATGCAGGATGTTCTTAATCTTGGTGGAGAGGCAAGAATGAATTTCCCAGGTAAGCTTGGTGGAAATTGGACATGGCGATTTACATGGGATCAGGTTCCGGTTTTTATTGCGAATGCTTATAAGGAGCTTACTGAATTGTATGAACGTCCACCAAAACCTAAGAAAGAAACTGAGATTGATACTGAATAATTCAGAATTGTAAATTGCTTTGTTGTTATGATTAATTATTTAAAAGAAATACTCAAGCAACCTTTAGGAAAATCTGAACCAACAGATGATAATAGAAAATTACAGGTCGCAACTTGCGCATTGCTTATTGAGATTGCCAATGCAGATAGTGAATTTACTGAAGATGAAAGGAAGAAAATTATAAGGGTTATGCAAAAAACTTTTAATCTTGAAAAAGAATATGTTGATGAACTTATTGGACTTTCCGAAGAAAGTGTAAGAAAAAGTATAAGTATTTATGAGTTTACAACTACAATTAATGAAAGCTTCTCTGGAGATGAAAAATTTGAACTGCTGAAAAACCTCTGGCGATTAATCTATATTGATGAAACACTTAATATGCATGAAGATCATCTTATAAAAAGGATAGGGAATACACTTAATATGGACCACAAAGATGTGATTGATGCAAAGCTTATTATTAAAGCGGAAAAGAAAATTGGTAAGTGAAAAATTTTGGGAAAGATCTAAAGTTTTATTTTATCGCACTAACCTTATTGTTTCATCTCTTCCTCTTGATAAAAACTTTTACGGATGAAAATTATATTCTTTCTGCTGTTCTTTTAATTCCTGTCTCTATATTCTTCTTTAAGATTTATAAGATGATTTCTTAAGATTAAAATGAAGGATTATTTATAAATCTTTTTAAAATAATTAATTATGTCTTCCGCTAAAAGTACAGGTTGTTCCATAGCTGCGAAGTGCCCTCCTTCAGGGCATTTCAGTCCAGTGTTGAACGTTATAACCTCTTTCAATATACTTTTTCGGCGGGAAAGGTTCTTCAAGCGGGAAATGGGAAATTCCAACCGGAACTTTTATGAAATCATCTTTTGTGAAGTGAAGCGGAACTTTACTGTTTTCATTATAGAGCCGGATTGAGGAATGGATAGTTTCTGTGATCCAGTACAATGTTACATTTGCAAGCAATTCATCTTTGGTGAATACATTTTCTATATTCCCTTTGCAATCAGCCCAGTCATAAAATTTTTCAATAATCCATGAACATAATCCGATAGGAGAATCATTTAAACCGAAAGCAAGTGTTAAAGGTTTTGTACTATGCTGTGCCGCATAAGCTCCCTCTCTCTGAAACCATTCTTCTTCATCTTTCTCAAATTGAACTTCTTCTGAAGTTAGAGTTTCTCCTTCTTTAAGATAGGGTTTGTAAGATCCGGGGATATAATTCAGGTGTATACCGGTTACATTCTCAGGATAATTTAAAGCAAGAGCAGTACTGACACCGGCTCCAAAATCGCCGCCCTGAGCTCCGAATTTTTCATAACCCAATTCTTGCATTAGTTTAAACCACAAATCAGCCATGAACCGGACATTACATCCCGGCTTATTAATTTTTTCTGAAAAACCATAACCCATCATTGATGGAATAACTAAATCAAATGTGAATTCTGAATTACTTGTAAGCATCGGGATTATTTTCATCATTTCAAGGAATGAACCCGGCCAGCCATGAGTAATAATAAGTGGAAAACTTTTCTGTCCCTTAACTTTAACATGAAGAAAATGAATTTTATAACCGTCAATATCGGCAATAAAATTCGGATAAGAATTAATCTCTTCTTCAGTTTTTCTCCAGTCAAATTTGTTCAGCCAATAGTCAGTAAGCTCTTTCATATATTCCAGGTTTACGCCGTAAGTCCATCCGGAGCCGGTAATCTCATCTGTCCAGTGTGTATTTTTAATCCTCGATTTTAGATCATCAATAATATTTTGCGGAATATTTATTCTGAAAGGTTGTATCATTTCTAATTATTTTGATTCTTTAGTATCGGAAGAATCCAGAATAATTTTAATTTTATTAACCGTTGTTATATTACGTGAAGTAGCTTGCAGTTTAAGTTTTTTCTCCAGCCAGTTATTTGAAAATTGTGTCTTAATATTTTTCTTAATTAAACAATATACCTCACAATTTCTAATGTGGAAGTTTTCAATATCATTATTTAATAACATTAAAGAATCTGCTAAAATCTTTTCAGGTTTTCTGGAAAGGAAAGCGACATACAAAGCTAAATCATTACTAAGCTTCACCTTACTAAAAGAATTATTTTTTATAATTCCATCTATTTCATTATTTGTTCTTAAAAGTGTTATAACCTCAAAGCCCAATGATTTATAAAGTAGCTTTTCTATTTTTTCCCTGAGAACCTCCGGATTTTTTTCAGTTGATTCGAAGATAACATTCCCGCTTTGTATAAAAGTTTTAACATTTTTCAACTTTAATGATTCAAAAATCTTTTTCAGGTCTTCCATTTTAACTAACCTGTTCCCTCCAACATTTATTGCACGCAGAAATGCAACATACTTAATTCCCGTGAAGCGGGATTTCGTTTCACTCAACATTTTTTTCTTCTAATAAATCCTTTAAAGTATTTAAAACAGAAGCCCAATTCTGTTCTGAATGCTTCTGTGATTCTTCTGTTGCAACATTATCCTGTGTAATAGATAACTTAGTTTCGCCATTGTCAGGGAATAACTCATAAGTAACCGTAGCATAATTTTCCGGTACATCTTCCAATCCTGAGAAAGAACTTAAATAAGTATACTGAAATATTTTTTCTTTTTCGGATTTTAAAATGATTCCTTTGTCAAGATATTCTTTTCCTTCCCAGATTCCTTTGAATTCAAGTGTGCTGCCGACTTTCCATTCAGAAACTGCTTCCGTTCCGAAAAGATATTGTTTAATCATTGCAGGATTAATTAGTGCATCCCATACTTTTGAAGCCGGTGCATTGAACTTAGTTTCTGCTTTTGCGATGAATTTGTTCTTCATAATAGTACTCCCTTAAATGACATTTCTGTTTTTATTATTTTTGCCACGAATTACACTTAATTAACACGAATATAAAATATAAATAATTAGTGAAAATTCGTGTAATTAGTGGCTAAAAATTTACTCAATCTTTTTTACTTATTACCAATGGCGGGATTTTTCTTCCTTCTTCAGAACATTTAATTAGAGTATTGAGCCGG
>CAZECH010000329.1:0-3856 GCA_964510675.1 uncultured Ignavibacteriaceae bacterium | reverse complement strand
AAGAAAAATTTTCATTCAAAGAAGGAGATGTTTTATTTGTAGCTGCCGGTAAAGAACACAGATTTGATAACTTCTCTGATGATCTAATTACCTGGGCAATTTTCTGGGGACCCAAAGGTGGAGAAGGTTAGGTTTCATTCATTGCATTTATATCAAATTTTCTATAATTTTATATCCGACTAATAAAGTCTTATATGCTAAAGTTATCAAAGAAATCAGAATATGCATTAATGGCCGTAAAGTATATCGCTTTACAGCAGGAAAAGAATTGTGTTACAGCCAGGGAAATTTCGAAGAATTATAGTCTTCCTTTCGAATTAGTCTCAAAGGTTCTTCAGAAATTAACAAGGTACAATGTTATTAGTTCGGTTCAAGGCTCAAGAGGCGGATATAAGCTTTCCAAAATTCCGGCGAATATTTCTTTAATAGAAATAATATCTGCCGTAGAACCGCATTACCAGATAACTAATTGTATGAATGAAAACAGTTCTTCAAAGGATTGCCAGCATTTTAATTGCTGTATGATCAGGAATCCCCTAATCAGGATACAAAATGAAATTGAGAAAGTATTAAAAAATATAAGTGTTACAGAAATTATTTAGATTTTTACAGAGGCGAAAATGAATAAGACAGATAAATACTTTGAAACTTTAAAAACGGAGCAACAGATTTTTCTGAGTTATCTTAAAGCAAAGTTTCCAATCTTTCATAATTCTAATTTCTTTTTCAGAGATCTTCATTTTGGAATAAAAAGTTATTTCGAAAAGAAAGGAACTGATCTTTCCTATTCTGTTTCAGAGCAAATAGCAAAAAAGTTCAGCGAGTATCTTGAAGCAGGAGGAATTTTTGTAAAAATTACATACAGAACCTGGAGAGTAAATTTACCGGAATATGTGACAACTGTCCCAGGTGATCCTTTATAATAACTAAAAAATTGAATATCTCGAGTAATTTTTTTTATTTATTTAACTTAAAATAATCAGGGTTAATATGACTAACACACAAATTGTTTCCGATATACAGATAACTGAGAAAGCTGTGAAACAAATCAAAACCATAATGGAAGAGAACCAGGTCCCTGAGAAATATGGTCTGAGAGTCGGAGTTAAAGGCGGTGGTTGTTCAGGGTTAACTTATAGTCTTGGCTTCGATGGTGAAACCCGTGAAGGCGATACAATAATTGAACAAAATGGCGTAAAGCTTTATGTTGATGGTAAAAGCCTTTTCTACCTTATGGGAACTGAACTCGATTTCACAGACGGATTGAATGGAAAAGGTTTTATTTTTAATAACCCGAATGCAACAAAAACATGTGGTTGCGGAGAATCATTTTCTGTGTAAATAAAACAAGATTGTGAGGGCAAATTTTTGGATCGGCGAAAATTTATCTTAGCTTTAGGAAGTATTCCGGTAATTGCCGGAATTGATCCAATAGCAAAATCACTTGAAAAAATTTCTAATAATACCAATAGGAGGATCTTAGCAATGGGAAAATTTGAACTACCCAAACTGCCTTATGATTACGATGCACTTGAACCGTATATTGATAAGATGACTATGGAAATACATCATACAAAGCACCATAATGCCTATGTTACAAATCTTAACAAAGCTATTGAAGGAACTGAGATGGAAGGGAAATCTATTGAAGATTTACTGAAGAAAGTTTCCGGTTTACCAATGGCTGTAAGAAATAATGGAGGCGGACACTACAACCACTCTTTATTCTGGACGTTAATGAAAAAAGGTGGTGGTGGTTTACCAACCGGTGATCTTGAAAAAGCTGTTACTTCAACTTTCGGATCATTTGAAGAATTTAAAAAGAAATTCGGAGAAGCTGCTACAACAAGATTCGGTTCAGGCTGGGCATGGCTTATCGTAAGTAATGGTAAACTAGCAATCAGTTCAACACCTAATCAGGATAATCCTCTAATGGATGTTGCAGAAGTAAAAGGGACACCTATCCTTGGATTGGATGTTTGGGAACATGCTTATTATCTAAAGTACCAGAACAGACGCCCGGAATACATTGAAAATTGGTGGAATGTTGTTAACTGGACTGAAGTAGCAAAAAGATTTGCTGGAGTTAAATAAATGTAGTGTAATTTATTTCCAGGGCGAATAAATCTATTCGCCCTCTTTTTTTTATATGAAAAATTCAATCCCTTTGTTCCCTCTCAAAATTGTTGTATTCCCCTATTCAAAAATTCCTCTTCATATTTTCGAAGAACGATATAAAAAAATGATTGGTAAATGCCTTAAAGAAAAAAGCGGTTTTGGAATTGTTAGTCTTGTTAAAAGGGATTTATCGGAAATTGGCAGTTATGTTGAGGTCGTAGAAGTTTCTAATAAATTTCAAAATGGAGAAATGGATATTATTATCAAAGGCATATTAAGATTTAAACTGACTAAAACTCAGAAACATAACGATGGATACTTAATTGGTAATGTAGAAGAGTATCAAGACATATCAATTGATTTCGATAAGAATCTTCTTGAAGAATTAAAGAATAATTTTCTTTCAATATTGAAAAAGATCAATTTCAAAATGGAAGAAAACTTCTGGCAAAGTTATGATAATAGCGAACTCAAGTCTTTTAAGATTGCTGAAAAAGCTGGTCTTTCGTTTATACAGCAACAGAAATTATTGACACTGCGAAAAGAGAATGCCAGGATTAATTTTTTACTCAGGCATCTGAAAAAATTAGGTAAGCAGGTTGATGAAAATATTCTGACAGGAGCAATAATTCTAGGAGATGGGTATTTAAATTAACCGGTAAGAAATCGAACACAGATTACTAGTCTGCGCTACGGATGAATACTTTCAATCAAACTTCTGCTCTTATATGCTTCTCAACTAAAGTTAACCTGTTAACAGCTCTGGCAAGCGCAACCCTTGCTCTTTCAATATCGGTATTTTCAGTTTTGAGAGTTAGTCTTTCCACTGCTCTTTCTTTTGCTCTCTTTGCTCTCTCAATATCAATTTCTTCCACAGCTTCTAATGAATCGGCAAGAATAAGAACGTTATTATTTAAAACTTCAACCGTTCCGCCACCAGTTGCAAAATACTTTACAGTTTTCTCATCGATTTTAATTTTAACCAAACCAATCTCAAAAATACTTATAAGAGGCGCATGGTTTTTTAAAACCTGGAAGTTTCCTTCAACACCCGGAATTGTAACTGCTTCAACATTACCTTTAAAAATAATTTTAGCAGGTGTAATTACCTCAAGATAAAGAGCTTCTGCCATTATTCGCTCATCTTCCTGGCTTTTTCAACTGCCTCTTCAATTATTCCTACATACATAAAAGCTGATTCAGGAAGATCATCATGCTTGCCATCTATGATTTCCTGAAATCCTCTGATTGTATCTTCAAGCTTAACATATTTTCCCTTATATCCGGTAAACTGTTCAGCAACATGGAAAGGCTGACTAAAAAATCTCTGGATTCTTCTTGCTCTTCTTACAATTACTTTATCTTCATCTGAAAGTTCATCCATTCCAAGAATATTAATAATATCCTGAAGATCCTTATAATGCTGAAGAATTTCTTTACATCTTGTAGCAACATCATAATGTTTCTGCCCGATGTTTCCCGGCTGAAGAATTCTTGATGTTGAATCAAGAGGATCAACTGCAGGATAAATACCAAGTTCTGAAATCTGGCGACTTAATACAGTTGTTGCATCAAGGTGAGCAAATGCGGCTGCAGGAGCTGGATCTGTTAGATCATCTGCAGGTACGTAAATGGCTTGTACAGAAGTAATTGAGCCCTTATCTGTCGAGGTAATCCTTTCTTGTAATGCACCCATTTCTGTTGCAAGGTTTGGCTGATATCCAACTGCAGAAGGCAT
>CAZECH010000328.1:0-3858 GCA_964510675.1 uncultured Ignavibacteriaceae bacterium | reverse complement strand
TTTTTTTCAAACCCATAGTCAATCGAGGGTTTGGTTAGAGGATGAATCTTACCCTTTTCCCTGCGGTCAAACTCCTTAAGTTCTTTTTCAATCCTCGTTGCTTTTTCGATTAACTCTACGGCAAGTTCTTCTTTAATGTCTATTGCATTCAGATCATCATCCCATACAGTATACGGGCCTGGACCATGATGCCGAACAACCCAAGCAAAAATAGAATTAATCTCATCAGCATATTTTTTAAATTCTTGCTCAAGCAAAGCTCTGTTACCCATTCTCTTCTCCTCCTTTTTTACCACCGGTTTGAACAAAACTAAGATTTTAGTCTGTCATATTCTTAAATTTTTTTATTATAAAATGGCGTAAACCAAAAGCCGTGGGATATCCATATGGAGCACTTGCCCCGGCTCCTAAAATTAATAATGTATCCTCTCTTATCATTTATTCCTTATCCCTTAACCAACAACCATTTCCTCACCTCAGACCATTTTGGTTTTTTGCCTGTTACAAGTACACCCACTCTATAAATTTTTCCTGCAAGGGGAAAGATTCCAAAGAGAACTGCAAGATTAATTGCAAAGGATAATACGAGTTCCCAAACCGGCACTTCAACAAGAGCGAACCTTGCCGGCATTACCATCAGGGATGTGAACGGAAGAAGTGAAGTGATTTTTGCAATACTGCTTTGCGGATTTGACTGCAAACTAATTGCAATTAAAAATGGTATTATTATAAGCATCATTAAAGGCCACACACCCGATTGTGCATCCTGCGGGTTATCGAATATTGCACCAACAGTTGCGAACAATCCCACAAAAGTAAAAAGAGCAATCGTATAATTAATTAAGAAGTAAAAAATATATCCTAAATCAAGCTGAAGCATAAAGTCAGTAGGCAGCACAAACCAGCTTGTTGTAATAAGCATTATTATTGGTAAAAGCCAAATCGTCATTTGTATCACTTCTGTTATTACAGTACCTATAACTTTTCCCGCCATCAATTCCGTGCTTGATGCAGACGATAGAAGAACTTCAACTATCCTGTTGCTCTTTTCTTCAACAACAGAAAGCATGGTTGACTGACCTGAAAAAATAAGAGCCATATATAGAAGAAAAGTAAAAAGGAATAATGCAATCATGTTGCCATAACCTTCTTTTTCAACTTTCTCATCTTTTGTAATCCGGAAGCCTGTTATCTCAACATTATCACGTGCAAATTCAACATCTTCATTCGAAAGCTGTTTATCCTCAAAATAAATATTTATAAGTGCTTTGTTAATCCCCGGTTTGATTTTATCGAAGAGAGCCTTGTTGGATGGATTAGAAGAATAATATTTTATACTCTTATTTGCCAATGCTGCATCGGGCACAAAAATAATTCCTGTTAGTTTTTCATTGAGTAGATCTGCCTTTAAGTTTTTCAAACTTTCAGCAAAAGAAATTGTGTCATGTGTTTCATAAGTTATTCTGTAATTGCCCAGTTTAACCTCACTATATTCATCAAATTCACTTTTAAGTTTTAGCGAGATGCTTTCTGATTCAGATACCATAAGCAGGTTTGGATTCTCCTCTTCGGATACAGAATGAATTAAAACCTGAACTCCGATAAGCCCAAATATAAAAACGGGAACAAGCACAGTCATTATTATAAAAGATTTGTTAAGAAGCTTTGTCTTCAGCTCTCTTTTTGTAATTGCGAGAGTTCTCCTGTTAAACATTTGTCGCCTCCTTTTCAGCTAATGAAACAAATATTTCGTGAAGCGAGATCTCATTGGCATTAAATTTTTTAACGATAACATTATGTTCAACAAGAAGCTTAAGAAGTTCCTGCACTTGTTCTGTTTTCTTTACTTTAATACCGGTTGAGTTTCCGAAATCTTCTAAATGTTCAACAATATTATTATCCTTGAGGAAAGAAATATCACCCTCATAATTAATGCTTACATTCCTGTTTGCATATCTCAGTTTGATTTCATCGAGTTCGCCATTAAGTATAATCTTTCCCTGGTCAATCATAGCAATGTTATCACACATTTTTTCTGCAAAATCCATCAAGTGAGTTGAGAAAATTATTACTTTACCTTCACTTTTCATTTCAAGAATTATCTGTCTTAGAAGATTAGTGTTAATAGGATCAAGCCCGGCGAATGGTTCATCAAAGATCAAAAATTCAGGATCATGCAGTATTGTTGATATGAACTGCACTTTCTGTTGATTTCCTTTGGAAAGATCCTCAACCTTCGAGTTTTTCCTGTCAGTTAATTCAAATCTTTCGAGATAACTATTTACTTTCTTTTCAACATCTTTTCCTTTCTTTCCTTTCAGTTCGGAAAGAAAAAGAAGCGTATCCCAAACCTTCATCTTTTTATAAAGGCCGCGTTCTTCAGGAAGATATCCTACAGAGTCCTTAAAATCCTGCCCAACCTTTTGTCCCCTGAAAACAATTTCACCTGAATCGGGCTGATATATGTTCATCATCATTCTTAAGGTGGTTGTTTTCCCTGCGCCATTTCTGCCAATCAATCCAAATACTGCTCCTTCAGGTACATTGAATGAGGCGTTGTCAACAGCAATTACTTTTTCAAATGTTTTGGTAAGATTTTTTACTTCGAGTGCATTCATATAAAATAAATATTTTTGTTCAACTCAAAGTTAACAAAATAAAAAAAGGAAAAGGAAAATTATTATACTATGGTCGAATGTATTAATGAGTAGTGAGAAAAGGAATAAAAATCGGTTGTGCATCTTAGGTGTAAAGTTGTTAACCCCGAAGGTTTGTGTTTTATAAACTAAGATCAAACTGAAACATTGGGATTATGAAATTAGAATTCGATGAAGATTCCAAATCCAGTTCAAAGAAAAATCTTACGCTGAAAACCAATCTGCTCCATTCATTCAGGTTTACGTAAATTCCGGGAGAAAGGTTAATAAAAGAAACATATGCCTCACCGCGCATATCTTCCACACGATAATAGGGATCAAATAAATGGTAATAATCATCGTCTGTATTGTGAGGTTCAAAATCAACTAGACTTTGTCCGCTATATCCTGCATTAAGCAAAAAGTTAAAAGGAAAGTCATCATAAAGAGTATTTAAGGTAAGGCTTAAGTAGTGATTTAAATTAGTAGAATATCCTCTGTCTCTATAGAAAATTATTTCGGATGAACTAGAACCGAAATCCGGATTTTTCTCGCGTACTATAACTGAAGATGCATTGTAACTATATTTTTGCCAGATAAGTCCACCGTCAAATCGAATGCCCATATTGCCTGATGCTGAAAAAAATCCAAGACCAACCCTGTAGCCATAGAGGTTTGTTTTATCTTTTCCCGATAAACTAAATCCTCCTGTAAGAGCTACTTTTTTGGAAATTGCAATATCAAGATCTAATCCTATAAAATAATCAGGTATAGACCAGTGAAGATTCTCACCTTCGAAATCATATTTATTTACATTGGGAGTTATTTTGTAATTAGTTTCACCTCCACTAATAACAGTATCAATCTGGAAAACACCTTCGGAATTTACCGGAGTGTGTCCTTCTATCAGCCCATCATATTTTTTGTTTGAATTAATGAAGAACTTTGGAGATACTGTAAAAGTAAAAGAATCTCTTCCTGTTATCCTGATTGGTGGCTGATTGATAGGTCCTTTTACTTTTATATCCTGTACATATAGTGTATCGGTTATCGTTGTACAGGAACTGAGTAAAAATATTATTATAGCAGTAATGAATAATTTTAAAGAAATTAAAGAGAATTTTTCAGTATTCTGAAATTTTACCGGTTTCATAAAATATCTCCCTGGTTATATATATAAATTTAGTATGAGTTTATATTACCGGCAATTAAAATATTTTTT
>CAZECH010000327.1:0-3861 GCA_964510675.1 uncultured Ignavibacteriaceae bacterium | reverse complement strand
TAATCATCATTTACCCTTCTTGCATTTCCCGATTGATGGTTAATAACAAAAATTCCGGTTCTTGTACCAGCAGCAAATAAATTTTGGTTTTCATCAAAATCGTAAAACCTCATATTGTCGGCAGTGTTGGGTAGTGTTACAAATATTGATGCGGCACCACCGCCAGGCGATATACGATGGATTCTTTCATTGTTAGATTGCTGCACATATAAATAATCCTCAGGTCCAAATTTCATATCTGAAGCAGAAGGGAAAGGAGCTGTACCATATTCGGTTTTAATTCCATCATTAGTAACTTTATAGATCTTCCCTGAAAGGCCTTCGGTTACAAATCCATAAAGATTACCTTCAGAATCCAGATCAATTGCTGTTACAGATTCCAATGGATTAAATTGTTCAATCTTATCAACAGTAGCATACACTTTTAGAGGATAGAATTCCGCGATAGGAATTGAAGGCGGTGAAATAATTTTTATTCTTATTGAATCCCCGGATAAATCAGGAGGAAGTACAATAATTTGTGTTGATGAAACTGATAAAATTGACCCAAGCTGGCTATTAAAATAAACTCTGTTTCCCATAACAGGATCTGTTAAGGTTGAAAAATTTTCTCCTGCAATCCTGATCCCGGTAACAAAACTGTATATAGAATCAGAAGGTTCTATGCTATTAATTTTAGGTGCAGGAGCTCCCGGCTCTGTTTTATAAACTTCAGTTGGAGCTTCTTCTTCACATGAAAAAAATCCGAATGTGAGAATTATTATGAAGCTGAAGATTTTATATTTTGTTTTAAAAATACTCATCTCATATCTCCGCGTTATTAAACTTTATACTTTATTAATAAGAAAATCTTACAGTGAACCTCTGAATATCTCCAAAGACACCATAAGGTGAAAATGCATAATCGAATTGTACTCCATACCAGGCTACACCTGCACCAAGGTTGTATTCATTTTCACTATTATTAGTTACGTAACTGCTTCTCAGGAAGAAGTGGTGCATGAATTGATACTCAAGAGCAAATCCAACCTGGCCGGTAGCAGAGCGTGCATGTATAGCATCTACAGAAAATAAAAATGAATGTTCCTCTCCTAAGTTTGATATATCATTTAAATCCATTGATATACCAATCGAAAAGGTGAGCGGGAGTTGAAATTCTTCCCTGACATATTTTACTTCCTGAGAAAAATTTCTAACAGACATTCCAAATGCAAGACTTTTAAAACCGGTTTTATAAAGTGTACCGAAATCAAAAGCTAAAACTGAAAGCTCATTTTTGGTTTTATTAAAATTTGCAGAATCAACGGGGATAAGGCTTTCGCCTAATGATTGTCGTACCCATTTGACTTGTCCGCCAACTGAAAATTTATCAGATAATGTTTTTGCATAGCCAAGTCCTAGTGCCAGAGCATTGGGTTTTGGATTAGAGATTCCAAGATCTGCGTAGTCTAAATAACCCTGGTCATTTCCTGCAACAATAGTTCCTTCAATAATTCCATAATCAACTAATTGTAAACTGGCACCAAAGACACCATAGTCTCCATCTTCAGGACGGACTGACAAACTAAAATTATTATTTGTTATGTCTGCTATCCAATTGTTGCGACTGAATGCTGCATTTACATAGCTGGTATCAAAACCCATTGTGGCAGGATTAAAGAATAGAGAACTTGATTGCATTTCTCTGCCTGTAACAGAACCACCTAAAGCTGCTGCTCTTCCATCCGAAATAACATTTAAAAATTGCATCCCGGTTTGTGCTAACTTTTCCTGGGCAATGTTAGTTGAAATACAGTTAACGATTAGAAAAAAACTGAGTAAGTAAAATTTTAATTTCATATATCCTCTTCGGAATTTTGAAATTTATTCATTGAATTATTTATTATCTGATTACTATAAATTTCTTAAATGTTGATTCGCCTTTAGTTAATATGATATTCCCTGAATCATCACGAACATCTTCAGTAACTTCAAAATAGGCTATATATAAACCGCTTACCGGAATCTGCTCTGAAGATGTCAGGCTATTCCATAACTCATCACCGCTGCCGTTTGTATGATCGATAGTTCTTATAAGGTCTCCCTTTTCAGTAAAAATTCTGATTACGCATTGTGGAGGTAATCCGTAAAAAGCGATTCTTCCCTCAAATGGATTTGTGCGGATGTCAACAGGGTTTGGAACTATCCTGATTTCCGATAAAGAGTTTTTAGCAGGTCTTCGCAGAAATGCAGGTCTGTTGGTCATTGTATAAAACTTACTGCTTGCGAGTGGTTCACCAGGATTAATATCATTGGTAGTGCCATTATCGTAACTTTGAATATAATAGTAATATTCGAAACCTCTTCGTGCGTCTACATCATCAAAGCTGTTGGTCCCTGCCGGAAGAGTTGCAATTAAATTGTAAAATGTATCCGGCTTTGCAATTGCACGAAATATTTTGTAGCCTTGAAAATTAGGCCACGATTCTGCATTGTTAGACCAGGTTAAACTAATTCTGTCTCCTCCGGAATTAACTTCAAAAATATTTGGAGGCGGCGGAGATTGAGGAATAGTAAAACCAGATTGATAATTTTGTATAGCTCTTCTGAAAGTCTGAAGAATTGAATCCTCTCCGGTCATAACCCATTCATTTAAATATAGATTCGGATCACTTGTAGTTGTACCATTTGGTAAAGTAAATGAAGTTGCCTGTCCATTTATTCCGTCTTTCCATAATGCTCCTATTTCATAACATTGTTCTCTGCTTAAGCCTGCAACTCCTTCTGCAAATACAATGTGAATACTGTCTCCGGGTGCAAGTGTGTATGGCCCAAATCCCTGACCTTGCGCAAACCCTCCTGCATCAGCACCAAATTGATCTGCAAAACCATTCCCAATACTATTTGCATGTGTAGGATTTGCATGACCACGTGTCATAATACCATACTTATTGGACATTAGAGTTGTGTTGAATTGATCAGAATCCTGATAGTCAGTGTCTGAACCAACATGATGAGTAGTCTTTGGTTGAAGCAGATCATCTGTTTTATCTATTGCTGTTTTATCTGCATGAATTGTTACAGTACCTACAAATTGCGGTGTTGAAATATGTCCATCTCCGCCATCTAAGTGATTTGGAAGACCTAAAATTGAACTCTGAAAAGGTGGTGGTGCCTGGTAACCCTGTGAATGACGGCCATACCATGAATATTCAGCACGCATTTCAAAACCTGGTGCACTGGGATCCATACCAATCTGCTGATTAACTGCATTTCTGCCCCAGGTTATATTGTTAGATGGTCCCCATGCAGTATATGGCGGATTTGTTTCGAGAGGATAAGCTTCAAGACCAAAAGCATAACGGTATTGAAAGAAGAAATAAACATCTGTGAGAGTTTTATTCTCAACATCTCCATTGACATTATAAATTCCTGTATTCTTAAAAGTGTAATCATGTATGAAATAATTATCATGATTCTGCTGACTGAATGCCATAAGTTTACGTGTTACTGTAATGCCAATGGTACTATTAAGAATACTAATAATCATTCGGTCAGGTTTTAGAGTATCAACCACTTCATCAACAACATCATTTACTTTATTTTCAGTTGCTGTTTCTCCATCTACAATAACTGTTGGAGCAGAGAATCGTCCCAGCATTTTGAACTCAACCGGTATGAACATACCTATAGGATCGACTATCCTTGTTCCTATACTAATAACTTTGTGCGGAATGGTTTGTTGAAGAAACCGGTCAAAATAGTTTGTCGTTCCCATCCATACAGCTTTCGCAGCCTCAACATCCTGGCGAAGCAACTGAGCATCCGATCTTAAACCATCAAGTTGTTCTGTAGCTAAACCTGTACGCCCGGTTTCAACTT
>CAZECH010000326.1:0-3875 GCA_964510675.1 uncultured Ignavibacteriaceae bacterium | reverse complement strand
ACAAAATGGAAGAGAAAAACCATGGAAGGTAAAGTTCTGGGGAGTTGGAAATGAAACCTGGGGTTGCGGCGGTATTATGGATGCAGATTATTATTCTAATGAAATGAGCAAGTACTCATCCTTCTTAAAGAATTTTGGGGATAATGTTTTATATAAGGTCGCCGCAGGCGGACTTGAGGCTGATTACAACTGGACAGAAACTTTGTTGAAAAAATGGACCGGTGTTGACGGCTGGCTTAAAGGATATATGAGCGGATACTCGCTTCATTATTATACTATTTGCCACGACTGGAATAAAAAAGGTTCAGCAACAGATTTTGTAGAAGAAGAATGGTTTTCTTCTCTTTCCAAAACTCTCAGGATGGACACGCTGATTATAAGACATTCAGCAGTTATGGATAAATATGATCCTGAGAAAAAAATCGGGCTCATAGTTGATGAATGGGGAAACTGGTTTGATGCTGAACCCGGCAGTAATCCTGCTTTTCTTTATCAGCAGAATACTTTACGAGATGCAATGGTTGCAGCATTGAACTTTGATATTTTCAACAAGCATTGCGACAGGGTTAAAATGGCAAATATAGCCCAGACGATAAATGTTCTACAATCAGTCATTCTAACAAAAGATGAACACATTGTGCTTACACCTACTTATTATGTTTTTAAAATGTACAAAGTTCACCACGATGCAAAGCTTCTTCCTGTTAATATATCGGCTGCCGATTATACTGCATCGGGAACGCCTATTCCATCAATTAGCAGTTCAGCTTCTGTAGATAAAGATGGTTTGATACATATAACTTTAACTAATGTAATTCCGAATAAAGCAGCAAAAGTTAATATTGAACTTGAAGGCTCTGATGAAAAAGAATTTGTCCGCGGTGAAATAATAACAGGGGAAAAGATAAATTCTTTTAATGATTTTGGAAAAGAGGAAGAAGTAACTCTTAAGGATTTTAAGAATGTGAAGCTGAATGGAAATAATCTTGAGATTGAACTTCCGGCTAAATCTATTGTAATGATTGAATTGAAATGAACCTCACTTTCCTTATATAAATTCAACAAAAACTTAGTTTCTCTTTAATAAAGAGGGACGGATTTTATCAAAGATAAAATCAAGGAGATTTGTTTTATACTTTAAACAAAAAGAATCCCTCTGTGTCGACTTTGTCGGGACATCTCCTTTTAGTAAAGGAAGTCTTATTATTGTGGTTTAAAAGTTTTTCATTGAATTAACCAAAATAATTACTGAAGTTTATGCAGGGAAAACGAAAGGATTTTTAGCTGCACTAAATAAAAATAATCCTATAAAAAAATCGGAATAAGTAATAGTCAGCAATAAAAATAAAAGAGGGAGAAAAGAAATGAAGAAGACTATTGGTTTAATTTTATTCATTATTTTATTGTCTAATTCTTCATTTAGTCAGATACCAGTCAAATGGGGAATTAATCTGGGATTAACATCATCAAATCAAAAGTTTTATTACACAAATACTAATACATCAAGGGAATATGACTTTAGGCCCGGAATTGAATTTGGAGTATTCGGAGAGTTCTTCAATTTTCCTAATCTAAGTTTTGTCGGAGAAATCTCCTATATACAAAAAGGAACACAGGATAAAGATATAAATGTTAGCCGCCAGGCTAATAATCCTCAAGGTTATGAAGATATGGGGCATCTTGATTTGCGATTTGATTATTTATCTTTAACAACCTTAGCAAAAGGTAAATACAATTTAGGATGGTTTACACCGTTTGTTTTCATTGGTCCAAGTCTTAATTATTTAGTTGATGGAAATGAACAAGCAGATTTTGGATTAGATAAATATAATAAACTAGTAATAGGATATTCAGCGGGTTTGGGAACAGAGTTTGAAATAATGTCCCCATTTTCAATAATAATGGAAGTGGTTTATAATCAGGATATTACGAAAGCATATAAAGATGATGTTGGTTATATAAAAAATAATTCTTTCGGATTTTTAATAGGTGCAAAATTCTGAATTTATTACATACCAGCTCAGGTGAAAGGCATATAAAAATTTTTTTGGAGGGATATCAGTATGAAAAACAATATTATTTTTTTTCTGATTTCGATTAGTTTTTGCTTTTTACAAAATAAAACATTTGCCCAGCCTCAACTTTGGGAGATTTACACTATTTCAAATCAACCATTTGTAAATGTAACAGTTGATAAATATGAATTAGATTCCTTGTATTTAAAATATATGGATCAGATGATTGTTCTCCATCAGGATTCCATAAAATATTTATTACATAGAAATGAATCTAATTTTGGACTTGGGTTTTTAATTGGTGCTGTTTTAGGAGGTATACTTGGAAATTCAGCATCTCAAAGATCGGATGATTTATTTTCTGGCTCAGGGCGTTCATCGTCCACGCTTTTTGGAATACTTATAGGAGGCGCAATAGGTGGTTCTGCCGGATTAGCCAGTGGTGCTGATAATAAATACCAGGTTGAAAAATTAAATTCTGAAGATAAGAGAAAACTGTTAAATAGATTATTCAATTAGTATGATAAACCTCACCTGTCCTCCACTTTCTGAGAGGTTGTGTGAAAATTGTTATGCTGAACTTGTTTCTCCGAATGGAGTCCTATGGAGAAAATTGCATTAATGATAATTCTTTCCTCGTTCCAGCATTTCAGCGAATGGAATTTTTGGCTGCCTGCAGATAAATACTCTCAGATTATTTTCATGATCTGAAACGTATTTGTTTGTGAATTCTCCAGGGAATATTTCAACACCTCCAAATAATTCTTTAAGCCCGCTGTAATCCTGTTCCTGTTCAAGCTGTAGGACAATATTGCCTTTTAATCTTTCCTTACTCCACAAGTAGTAATTATTATGTCCGCAGGCCACCGGAGGAAAACTATAATCTTTCCCGAAAAGCTCTAAAGCGCCAGCTTGTCCGTAATTTCCTGCTGCAATTATTGTTTGGTTTTTATCTTCCTCAGGCAGACTTTGAAATGCAGCTAAAACCAATTTAAATTTTTCTTCCCAGCCAATCCTGTCCGCAAGAAGCTGTGGAAGGGGAGGTTTCTTTCCTTTTTCTATTTCGGTATTGAATCCTAAAAATTCAGTATGTGCCTGAACTGTTTCATAACTGAAGTAGGGAAGTATAATTGGTAAAGCTAATGCAAGTCCTGAAAACAAAAAGACAACCAAAACTCCCTTAAGCCATCTTGCATTGTATCTTATAAAAATATTTTGAAAAAACATTGCACCGCCGGCAAAAGCTGCGGGATACGCAAATGCTAATCTGTCTGAGCGGCTTGTTCCTGAGAGCATCATAAATAAAAATAAGCTTAGAAAAAGTATTGCAAGGAATCTGTATTCTTTTGTTCTCTTGGAAAAGAGAAGAAATAAAAATCCCGGCAGCCATATAAATACATTTGAAGGCGACATTCCCATAACCTGTCCCATTATAAATGCGACAGGAGGAGTATAAACATTTTTATCAGCGCCGATGTTTCTGTAAAACTCGAGCGATGGATAATCGTTTAATACCTGCCAGATTATATTGGGAAGGAAGATAATTAATGCTGTTAAACCACCGGCAATAATCCATTTGTTTACGACTAATCTCCATTTACCTGCTAAGAGTAAAGAAAAGATTAGTGCAATGATGAACACTCCGAAAGTATGCTTGTTCATCATACCAAGTCCCATAATAATTCCTAATGCAATCCATCGTTTGGGATTATTATCCTTAATCATTTTTATAGTGAAATGCATTAATAATATTGCCAGTAAAGGTTCAAACGCATTCATAGAATAGAAACCGCCGAAAGCAACTATTGTTGGTGATGCAGCCATTGCACAGGCAGCAAGGAATTGTACAAATCTTCCTCC
>CAZECH010000325.1:0-3879 GCA_964510675.1 uncultured Ignavibacteriaceae bacterium | reverse complement strand
ATGAGGTTGCAAACCTGTTCAATGAAACTGTAGAAGCCGGTAAAATTTATGAAGTTGATTTCAACGCATCAGAGCTTTCGAGCGGAGTTTATTATTATAAACTTTCCGGCGATAATAGAACTGAAATTAAAAAGATGATGCTGTTGAAATAACATTCTCCAAACATTATTAATATCAAAAGCCCCGGCTTCGGGGCTTTTTTATTAAACAAATCTGGTTTAATACTGATCCACAAAGAAACTGCTAAAAAATCTCCTCATCAAAATATAGATTGATTTGCTCTACATCATGAACCTTTCCTAACTCGTTAATAAACTCCGAATTAAGTTTTTTATTTCTTATAGATACATGATAAGAAAGCTCAAGCTGTTTTTCTTTAACAGATTTTACATTTAAAAGTGTAACCTGTTTGCAGTATTTATTTAAAACAGGTATGTACGGCGCATCCCCGACACCGTTTGTACCGGCATATTTGAATTGAAGTAAAAATTTTTCATGGGAAAGAGAAAAGAAATTTGTTTTTGACAGAGCGACAATTATTAATCCAATAAACATTGTTCCCGATAGTGCTACTAAATGCTGCCCAACTCCCGCAGCCATTCCTATTGCAAGAGAAAAGAAAATATAAACAATATCCATTGTTTCTTTTACAGCAGTTCTAAAACGAATAATTGACATTGCACCAACAAGTCCAAATGCCCGTGCAAGGTTATTACCAATAACCATGATAACAACTGCTGTTATCATTCCCAGCACAATAATTGAATTGATGAAAGAAACAGAGTAGCCCGGACCATGGTATGTATATCTATAGAATAGTGCTATAATCATGCTGCAAATAAATGCAACAATAAGGTTCTCGAATACAGTTCCAATTGTAAGAGAATAGTTCCAGAAGCTTTGAAAATCTTGAAGCATTATCTTATCATTTCCTATGAGGCAGATTTTTGAGGTGGAAAATAGTTTGAAAAGGCAGCACGAATATTATTATGCAACGGGTTATGCTTTGAATAATCATCGATACAAATAACATATTTAGAGAGTGATTTTCTTGTAAGCCCGTACTTAGTGATTATATTCTGAAGCCAAACAGGTTTATTATGGTTAAACTTTATTTCAACAATCGAACGGTCAATTAAAACTTTGTAAAGATGACGGTCATCCAAATAAAGATCTGAAATTGAAGGGAATGGGAAATAGCGAAGATCCTTATCAAAAGTTATCCTTAACCTGTTGTCAAACTTGCAGGCATAAGCTTCCCTGTCATACACCACTAAATTTATAGGTCTAAGAGATTTATTAATATAATGGTAAAAAAATCTTTTACCGTCATTAATGCTTTCTTCGTTACTGTATTTTTCAGAAATAAATCTTTCAATATCGCCGCATTCAAATAACTGGTTTAAATCTTCATAGTGAAGAGGTGACCTGTTTTTATAAACATAATTATCGCATTTCTTTTTTAGTTCAAGGAAGATCAGGTTTTTCCCTTCACAATAATCATAACCCCGGATGCGAACCTTTTTTCTAACTTTGATTCCCTCAATTTTTTCATAATAATAATCGAGCTTGCTGTTATCAAAGTAGATGCTTCGGACAGTATAATCTTCTTTTCCTTCAGGCAGATGTTTATCATAATCAAGATAGGGAAGAAGATCTTGCCTGAGGTGAGGTAATATAGAATTAGAGACCAGATATTTATACTCTAAACGCATCAGAAAATATTTTTACTCATTAATCTTTTTAAATGTTCATAAATGCTGGCTGAACCGCCGTTAATAACACATTCAATTATCAATCCATATGCCAGTGGTTCAGAAGTTTCAATAGACGCAGTAACAACTATTACCTGTTCATTAAGTAGTTTGAGTGCTGAATTATCAGTAAAAATTATTTCCCCTTTAAGTTTTTCTGAAGAATAAGGGAGCTTAATTTCGATTTCGGCATTATCATAAATATATGAAACCTCATTAAGCTTTACAGGTATCATTACAATAAAGTTGCTATTATCTGAAATTGAAAATAATGTATCGGTACTTGAAAGACTGCTGACAACGCCGCTTACCGGAGATATTAGATGGTAGTTGTCGTTCCTTTTCTGAAGAACTTCAATTTGTTTTTGCAGAGATTTTATCTGGTTGTCAATCAGCACAATCTGTTCTTCTTTAGCACCTGTAGAAACAGATTCGAGCCGGGCACGCGCAATGGCAACAGAAATATCATTCAGTTCAGCTTGGGTTAGTGTTAGTTCATACTCTTCCTTAGAAACAAGATTCTTTTCGAAAAGTGCTTTTTGTCTTTCTAATATTTTTTTCTGTTCTACAGCTTGTTTTGTAAAGTAATTTAAATTTTCTTCCGCTTCCCTGATTATAGATTCCTTTTCCCCACTTTGATTAAAATCCAGTGAAGATTTTGTAACATTCAATTCGCTTTTCAGTATGGCAAGCTGCATTTCTATTTCATTGGAATAAATGAAGCCAACTGTATCTTTTTCATTTACTATCTTGCCAATCCGTATGTCCGGTTTAAGCAAAAGATGTATTTCATCTCCTCTTTCAAACTCTTTGACGGAATAATTATCAACTATTCCTTTTTTCCTGTCATGAAGAAAACTGATTAATTGTCCGCCATTTCCTTTTGAAACGATCCAGGATTTTGCCGGAAGGATTTTTCCTACAGTTTTAATTTTATATGGAAACTTTACAGGAACAACTAATGCTACTATTGTGATTATGACTAAAAGGATTAGAATTAGAAGAAGCTTTACCCGCATTTTACTCAGCATTTAACAATTTAATAATCAATATTTAACAAATTAATAATATTAAAACCGACTTCTAAAATAGTAAATCAATTGCCTAATTGAAAAAAATAAGCCGTTTTTTTTACAGTACTATTTTTTCACCCAAACAGAGCAGTTATTTTATATTTGCTATATGAAAAGTAAAAATATCCCTCCATTCCCGATTTCATGTTTTAAGTTTTATTTTCTTTTCTGTGCGGTTCTTGAAAAAAAAAATAAAAAATTTTTATGGTTAATATTGTGTTATCTAAATCTGTTTATTATATTTATTTCGATCTTAAACTTACGTCGTCATTTTCCTTTAAAGACATAATCTAAAAATTAACAAAAATCTCTGGGGGTATATCCTTAGAGTGGGTTTTTTCATTATGAAATGGAGGGTATAATGTGTAGAACTACATTAATATTTATTTTCACATTGATTTTAGCAACTAATAAAATAGTTGGACAAGTTTGGGTTAATGAAATTAGTTATGATATGAACGGGGGTGACACAGATGATTTTATAGAAATTGTTGCTCCTGTGGGGACAAATATGTCTTCTTATGGAATACTTTTAGCGAATGGGAGTAATGCTACCTCATATGATTATGTGCAACTGAGCGGAATAATTTCTTCAACTAATGAAAACAATGGTTTCGGATTTTTTATTTTAACTACAGATCAAAGCACTTCTATAATTATTCCTTCAGGTATAACAAATCAATCATCTGGTTTTGCGAGCATACAAAATGGTGATCCTGATGGTATATTACTTCTCAATAGTTCTACTGGAAGTACAATACATGGAATTTGGTATGATGAATTGGGTATTCCGCCCACAGAGATTATTAGAAATTCAATAGGTTCACCACCCGGATCTGGACCCTATTCTATGGTAGGAGTTGATGTAGTTAGTATTGGTGATGACCCTTTAAGTTCTGCAGGAAATGTAGTAGCAATGAATGGTTCAGGTAATTCTGGCAGTTGGGAATTTATTGGTTCGACTGTTGGAAATCTGAACACAAATCAAACTGCTCTCCCTGTCGAACTCTCTTCCTTTACTGCTTTAGCAATTAATAATCAAATCCACCTTA
>CAZECH010000324.1:0-3896 GCA_964510675.1 uncultured Ignavibacteriaceae bacterium | reverse complement strand
AATTGCGGTGAGAGAAAATCTTCATATTCATGATGGAAATATTCAAGGTAGCAAAGAGAATCTGATAAAAGTTATGATGGCTATAAGAAGATATAAACCTAAAATAATTTTTGCTCCATTCTTTCAGGACAGGCATCCGGACCATATTGATACAAGCAAAATAGTTAAAAGAACTTTTTTCCAATCCGGCTTAACTAAAATAAAAACTTTTGATAAAGAAGTTGCCCAGGAAGCTTACAGACCTTCTCATTTATTTTATTATATGCAAACATATCCTTTTGAACCTACCTTTATTGTTGACATTTCGAATTTCTTTGAAACTAAAATGAAAGCTGTAAGAGCTTATAAATCGCAGTTTCATAATACAAAAAGCACAGAAGCAGAAACGTTTATAAGCAAACCTGAATTTGTCAAGTACTTAGAAGCAAGAGCTTGCTTTTATGGTTTTCAGATAGGTAAGAGTTACGGCGAAGCTTTTTATTGCGAGAATAAACCCGAACTCAATTTAATGGACTTTTTGAAGAAGTAATTACATTTTTTGAAGAAATTTCTTCTAACCAATTTTCTCAACATTTCTTTTCAGTCAAAATACCTGATTATTTAAATTTTCTAACTGAAATTGTTTCAAAATATGGCAAGGTTCTTGGTGATTTATGGTGAAATTAACATTAATCCATGAGAGGTAAATATTTTTTATGAAAAGTAAATATCTGATTTTTTTACTTATTTGTATTTTATCGTCTACCATTCTTTTTCCTCAGCAAAATGAATATCCTTTAGTGTCGGTACCTCAGACTTATGATAAAGGAATTCCAAAAGATTGGATTCTCGGTGGAAGTAATCCACAAGACTATTCGGTAGGTATAGATCTTAACGATAATGTTTCCGGATATGCTTCAGCTTACCTTAAATCAACATCTCTTAAACCTGTTGGCTTTGTAACACTGATGCAGAACTTTAAAGCAAATAATTACAGATCTCAGAGGATCAAACTAAGTGCTCATATTAAAACCAAGTTTGTATCAAGCTGGTCAGCTTTATGGATGAGAATTAATGATTCTTATGGAAAACCTTTATCATTTGATGATATGAGAGGAAGGCCAATTCTTGGAAGCATGGAATGGACACCTGTAGAAATTGTTCTCGATGTTCCGGTAATGAGTGATGAAATCTCGTTCGGAGTTCTGCTACAAGGAAAAGGACAAGTATGGTTTGACAACATAAAAATTTCCTTAGTTGGTGAAGAAGTTCCTGTGACTGACATTTTGGTAAATAAAACTGAAAACTACAGTCCTAAAAATCTTGATTTTGAAGAATAATAAAAGAAGCATATTAGGGCAGGAGAGCCCCTAATATGCTTTTTCCTTGAGTGCTTGAGAGGGATTAATAAGATTTTTCTTTAGATTCTTTCTTTATCTCTTTATCTTTTTCTTCCATCGGGTGAACTTTACTTCTAACTTGTTTCCACCACTCACTTTTAAAAGTATCAAAGGTAGTCTTCTGGTTTTCATCTAATAGTGCAACTATTTTCTTATTTGTGTTATTATCGATTTCCGTAGTAGCAGAACTTATAGTTTCACTTTTTTCAGCCATTTCAATAGTAATTAGTTCTTTTTGATATTCAACAAGAATATTTTGAATTTCAATTACTTGTTTCTCTGTAAGACTTACTTTTGCTGATAAGCTTTTTGTAAGCTCAACAGCAGTCTTCACATTAGCACTATCTCCCGGGTTTAAATAATTTGCCTGCAAGTTTGCACTAAAGGCAAAAAACAATACAGCGACGAAAAAACTACCAACCGCTCTTTTCAAAATGGTTATCTCCATTTACGACCTCATTATTTTAGTTTAACATATTATTTTAGTTGTGTTATATAACTTAGTTATATCTTATAGAATGACAAGATATATAGAACACTATGTGATTTAGAATAATATTTTTGTGACTCATCATTCAATAATCAGCAAAAAAGGGTCAGTTTTGAAAATATAAATTTTTTTTTAATATGGTCTACTAAATGCATTGATAGAAAACCCGAATTCTGTAATATTTTTTGAACACAAGGCTTTGAATCGTTCCACTTCTCAAACAATTCCTGATTATTATTACATAGTTAAAATTGGAGAAGCAGAAATTAAGCAGAGTGGAAATGATCTCACAATTATCACTTATTATGGTGCCGAGATTTCAGAATGGATAACGGAAAATTGTTTGAATACCTTGATGCCCCGATAATCAGGGTTGCTTCTCTTGATACACATGTTCCATTTTCAGGAATATTGGGAAAGAATTTTTTACAAAAGGAAAGAGTAAAAGAAAAATTAAACTAACTTCTTAAGTATTAAGCTTCAACCTGGAAAACCGAATCTAAAACAGTTCCATCTACCCATTTAACAATTGCAACAATCTTATCTTTATTAACTTTTGGTTTTGCCGGAGCGCCGCCGCATATTTCATCAACTTCTGTTTTAATTTGCTTAATATCTTTTACTGGAAGTGATGAACCTTTTACAGCTTTTAGCAAATCTTTCCTTAATGGATTAATAGCAATTCCTCTTTCAGTTATAATAACATCAATTAATTCTCCAGGTCCGCAAAGAGTTGTTACGCTATCCACAATTACAGGAATGCGGTCTCTGAATGATGGAATGGCAAGTATTGTACATTTTGAATAAAGACAGTTTTGCCAGCCGCCAATGCCATGAAGAAGGTAGCCATCTGAATGAGTTACAACATTTGCATTAAATTTTATATCAACTTCTGTCGCACCGAGAACAGCAGTATCAACGATTGAGGCAAAATTTCCTTTACCATGAAAATTGTAAGAAGTAAATGGACTTGTATTTACATGGTTTGGATTTTCTCTCATTGATCTTACACCTTCGAGATCAAAAGTTTGTCCATCAAGAATGTAATCGGTTAGTCCCTCTTCCAGCATCTGAACAAGATATTTTGTAGAACCACCTCTTACAAATCTTGCTTTAATATTTTTTGCTTTCATTCTTTCTTTCAGAAAAAGAACAAACGCAAGATTAGTACCGCCGGCACCTGCCTGGAAAGAAAAACCATCTCTCATTATTCCGGCTTCATCAATAAACTGTGCAACATATTCCGCAATTAAAAGTCTGTCCGGAGATTTTGTCACTTCAGTCGTTCCTGAAACAATTTTAGATGGATCGCCAAGTGAATCTATCTTAACAACATAATCAACGTTGTTCCCTTGTATCTGCCATGGAACGCAAGGGAAGGTGACAAGATTATCAGTAACCACAATAACTTTATCTGCATATTCTGAATCAGCCAGAGCAAAACCTATTAAGCCGCAAGCAGAAGGACCTCTGTCCCCGGTTGCATTTCCAAAAGGATCGGCAGTAGGTGCTGCAATTACAGCAATATCAATATGAACTTCTCCATCCTGGATTGATTGGTATCTTCCTCCGTGAGAACGAAGAACCCCTACGCCTTTCATCTTTCCCTCAGAAGTAAATTTTCCAAGCGGCCCATTCATACTTCCTTCAATGTGATGGATGGTTCCATCTTTAAGATATTTTATTAAATGTTCATGAACCGGGAAAGAAGCCGAAGGGAACCACCGGATATTTTTTATTCCAAGTGATTTTATTGTATCAAAAAGTAAATTGGTTACTACATCTCCATTTCTCAAATGATGATGAGTTGAAATAGTCATTCCATCTTTAAGTCCTGCTTTCTTCAAAGCTTCTTTTAAGTTTGCAATAACTTTATTCCCATCTTCAGGAAAATCAATAGAAGTTCTTACAGGTGGTTTTGATTTATTGCCGGAAGGTTTGTGTTTATCAACTCCTTTAAAAGGAATTTGTTTTTCTCCATTTATTTCGGTTGGGACGAATCGCCCAGCAGCATTTTTTTCTAATTT
>CAZECH010000323.1:0-3900 GCA_964510675.1 uncultured Ignavibacteriaceae bacterium | reverse complement strand
TCTATTTTTATATTTACTTTGTTTTTCAAAGTACTTTATAAAAGGAGGAAAAGTGGAAGAAAGAGAAGCAAAACAGGAGCTTGAATATATAAAAAAAATAATGCAGGACAGCCGCAAAATAATCCTTGATGATGGAAGAGGGTTTATTTTCTGGGGAGTATTAATTATTGTCGGTTTGTCAGTCACATATTTTTCAGTAATATACAAATGGCATCCTCCTGTTCTTAATTATTTGTGGCCATTCTTAATAGGCTTTGGCTGGATCTATACTTTGATTATTGAATTCAACAGGATGAAAAGGGCAAGAGTAAAAACTTTTGCTGGGCAAATCCTTGGCACCCTCTGGTTTTCGGTTGGTGTTTCTGCTACTATTTTTGGATTTGTCGGCAGTATGTCCGGTGCATACGATGGAGTTTATATTTCTGCTGTTATTTCTGTTGTTCTTGGAATCGCTTACGCTTTAAGCGGTGTTCTATACGGGAAAAAATGGATTTCCTTGCTTGCTTTTGGATGGTGGATTGGGGCAATTACGATTTTTTTATGGCCCACAGTTCATTCAATTTTAATTATGATTCTAATGTTGACATTTTTTCAAACTCTCCCCGGAATTATTATTTATAGAGATCTAAAAAAATTACGCAGTGAACTTGTATAATGACTGATTTTGATTACCAGCAGCTTGATGATATTATTCATTCCAGGATTCGCCTTGCAATTATGGCTGTACTGGTTTCTGTTGAAGAAGCTGAGTTTACTTTCCTAAGAGAAAAAGTTAATGCAACTGACGGTAACTTAAGCACTCATTTAAAGAAACTTGAAGATGCAGGTTACATTGCAGTAAGTAAGAGCTTTTTAGATAGAAAACCGGTTTCAAGATATATGCTTACACAAAAAGGAAGAAAGTCGTTTGAAGCTTATGTAGAACATCTTGAGAAATTAATTAAGAAATAAAATTTTTTATGAATTAACTTTGTTTTTCAAAGTGAAATTAAGAAATATATGATTGGTGTTCTAGTAAATCTATTTATTCTGATGATTGAATGGCTTAATGAATTACTACTTAAGCTCATACATCTTCTCTTCATTAAAAGAAAAAGATAAAGAGCAGGACAAATGAGAAAGAATTTAATAATGGGAAATTTTAATTTTAGTTTTTAAGTCTAATGAGATTCCTATAACATTGATTCATCTAAATTTTTGGTACTTTTACCTAGCAAAAAGTACATTTACATAAACTTATGTAATAAGAAATTTTTATGAAACTATCTATTTTAATTATTTCATTTTTAACTATTAACTTATTTCCACAAAGCAATCCTCCTAAAACTGTTGATTATGTTGACCTGGAAAAGTATACAGGCTTATGGTATGAGATTGCAAAGATCCCAAACAGCTTTCAGGATCATTGTGTAAGAGGGACAACAGCAGAATATTCAATAAAAGAAAATGGTGAAATTACGGTCGTAAACTCCTGTATAGATGAAGATGGCGAAACAGACCAAGCAGATGGAGTAGCGAGAGTTGTTGATAAAAAATCAAATGCAAAATTGGAAGTAAGCTTTGTTAGTTTTCTTGGCTGGAGACCTTTCTGGGGAGATTACTGGATAATTGGTCTTGATGAAAATTATGATTGGGCAATTGTCGGACATCCCGAGAGGGAATACGGCTGGATCTTAAGCAGGGTTAAAGAACCGGATGATAAAACTATGAATGAAATTTTTACCATACTGAAAGAAAAAGGTTATAATCCCTCAGATTTTGAAATGACTTTTCAAAAATGAATCCGACTGAAGGGGTTTTAGAACAAAACCAATTTCTTTTCTTTACTTCTCTGAGAGTTTTTTAAAATACTGACTGCATTCTTATTCTGTGGATCTATCTCCAAAACTTTCCTTTAAGCGGCAATACTGTCAATTTGGAAAACCAATTAAAGGTTCTTTATCTGTACCTGCAGGCAGGTGGTACTTTTCTTACGCTAAGAAAAGTACTTAAAAAATTCTTTTCTTAACTTTACACTCCACAAATTAAAAGATTGTATGAGCAACGAAGGAAACAAAGTTATTTACTCTATGATCGGGGTGAGTAAATACTATAATAATAGACCTGTTCTAAAGGATATTTACCTTTCCTATTTCTACGGGGCAAAGATCGGTGTAATCGGATTGAACGGTTCCGGTAAATCTTCACTTCTAAAAATTCTTGCAGGTGTTGATAAAGACTTTAACGGTGAGACTACTGTATCACCCGGTTTTACAATCGGTTTTCTTGAACAGGAACCTCATCTGGATGATAATAAAACAGTAAAGGAAATTGTACAGGAAGGTGTTCAACAGATTGTTGATCTGCTAAAACAGTATGATGAAATAAATGCAAAGTTTGCTGAACCGATGGACGAGGATGAAATGACAAAGCTTCTCGAACTTCAGGGTAAGGTTCAGGACAAGATCGAAGCTATGAGTGGATGGGATCTTGATGCACGGCTTGAGATGGCTATGGATGCTTTGCGTTGTCCGCCGGCTGATACTTTGTGCAAAGTTCTTTCAGGCGGTGAAAGAAGAAGAGTTGCTTTGTGCAGACTGTTACTTAAAAAACCTGATATTCTTTTACTTGATGAACCGACAAATCATCTTGATGCTGAAACAGTTGCATGGTTAGAACACCATCTTAAGCAGTATGAAGGAACTGTAATTGCAGTTACACACGACAGGTATTTCCTTGATAATGTTGCCGGATGGATACTTGAACTTGACCGCGGGGAAGGAATTCCCTGGAAAGGAAATTATTCATCGTGGCTTGAGCAGAAACAGGAAAGATTGCGTGTTGAAGAGAAACGGGAAAGTGAAAGACAAAAAACTCTGCAGCGTGAGCTTGAATGGATCAGGATGAGCCCGAAAGCAAGACACGCAAAATCAAAATCAAGGATTACGGCTTATGATAAGCTACTCAATGAAGAAAAAGAAAAAGGACAGAAAGGATTAGAGCTTTACATTCCCGTTGCAGAAAGACTCGGCGATGTTGTAATAGAAATTGAAAATCTAAGTAAAGCTTACGGCGATAATATTCTGATTGACGGACTTACTTTATCAATTCCTCCGGGTGCAGTAGTTGGAATTATCGGACCGAATGGAGCAGGTAAAACTACTTTATTCAAAATGATTACCGGACAGGAAAAACCTGATAAAGGAAATATTAAGATTGGTTCAACTGTTAAACTCTCTTATGTTGATCAATCAAGAGATGCATTAGATCCGGATAAAAGTATATGGGAATTAATTTCCGGTAGTGAGGATACTATTTTGCTTGGCAGCAGAACTGTTAACTCCCGTGCTTATGTTGCTCAGTTTAATTTTTCAGGTTCAGATCAGCAGAAAAAAGTAAGCATGCTTTCAGGTGGTGAGAGAAACCGCGTTCATCTTGCAATGATGTTAAAGCAGGGTGCGAATGTTATTCTTCTTGATGAACCGACAAACGATCTCGATGTAAATACTTTGCGTGCACTTGAAGAAGGAATTGAAAAATTTGCCGGATGTGTTTTGGTTATCAGCCACGACAGGTGGTTTTTAGACAGGATAGCAACGCATATTTTAGCATTTGAGGGAGAAAGCAAAGCAGCCTGGTTTGACGGCAACTACACCGAGTATGAAGAAAAACGTAAAGAACGATTAGGTGTTGAAGCAGACCAACCTCATAGAATTAAGTACAGACATTTAACAAGAGCTTAATACTGAAATGACATCTCTTCTTTAGCTTTTAACATGCTTAACAGTTAACCCACCCCTTCATTGGAATAGATAACATCACCAATGAAATGATAAACACTAATAATAAAAAAGCCCCTCCAAAGGAGGAGATTTAGGAGTAGGTTAAGTTTTAGTGCCATAAATCTCTATTTTATAAAAT
>CAZECH010000322.1:0-3904 GCA_964510675.1 uncultured Ignavibacteriaceae bacterium | reverse complement strand
AGCCTAATTTAATTTTTATAAAATATCTTATACTCCCAGGGTTTCAGGTTAAAAGATATTGAAGAATCTAATTCATTCATACTATCAGCATTTAGTTCTTTATCAATTCCTTTTATATCAGGCGAGTTAATTCCAAAGCTTACTTCATTGGTTGATAAATTAAAAACGCAAAATACTTTTTCATCATTCTTTTCACGGATGAAAGTAAAAATATTATCATCGTTTTCAGATGCGGATAGTATCTTTAGCTTTCCTCCTTTTTCACCGTTAAATAATGCATCATTTTCTTTTTTTAGATTGCTAAGAGTCGTATAAAGATTTTTAAACTTATCATCTTTCCACACAATATTATCTTTTTCAAAGAAAGATAGTCTCTTATCCAAACCTGCTTCCTGTCCGCTGTAGATTAATGGCATTCCCGGAATTACAAAAGTAAGAGCTGCGAAGGTTTCTGCCGCATCTCCAAATTTTTCCTTTGTGGTTCCACCCCAGGTATTCTCATCATGATTTGAAGTGAACTGCATCCTGAATGCAGTGTCTGAATACATTTTCTCTTCTTTTTTTAAAAGAGCTTTCAGGGAATCTGCTGTTTCATTCCCTTTGGCAATCTTGCTCATCAAGTGATAAGTTTCCCAGGAGTAAGTCATATCAAAATATTTATGAAGCTCCGGCTCCCATGCTTCCGCAAGCATAAAAACAGGTTTAATTTTATCAAGCTCTTTCTTTGTATCAAACCAGAAATCAATTGGAACCATAGCTGCAACATCACACCTATAGCCGTCAATATCGAATTCTTCAACCCAGTATTTCAATGCATCTATCATAGCTGCCTGTAATTTTTTATTGTCAAAATTCAGATCGATCACATCAGCCCAGTCGGCAACAGGCGGGACAAAATTTCCAGAAGAATCTTTTGTATAAAATTCCGGATGCTCGTTCACCCAAACATTATCCCATGCAGTATGATTTGCTACCCAATCAATAATTACATACATACCCATTTCATGGATTTTTTCAACAAGTGCTTTGAAATCTTCTTTAGTTCCGTGTTCTGGATTTATCGCTTTATAATCTTTAACCGAATAATAACTTCCCAATGTCCCCTTCCTGTTTTTTTCTCCGATTGGATGAATCGGCATTAACCATAAAATTCCAACTCCCATTTCTTTTAATCTTGGCAGATGTTCTTCAAATGCTTTGAATGTTCCTTCATTTGTATACTGCCTGAGATTAACTTCGTAGATTATTTTATTATAGCTCCATTCAGGATGGGATAATCCTGTTGTTTTATTCTGAGCATTGGAACATGAAATGAAAAGAAGTATCGAGATGATAAGTAATTTTTTCATAATTATTTTTATAGATGTTTTTAATTCCATTTTTATTCTGTTCTTCATTATAAATTTACAATTAGCTTTTTGTTTCCGAAAAATATTTCTGAAATGATTTTCTTCTTTTCAACCATTTATTAAAAACCGATGACGACTTTGCAAAACATAAAGCCGACGGAATAAGAAACAACCAACCCGGAAGAATTGGCAAAAGAAGCCCTATAATTCCTATCATCAAAAACAGGATCCCAAAAGAAAGATAGAAAAATTTCGCTGTTTTACTTTTTGTCGGTTCTAATTTCATTTTTATGAATCAGAAAAATGCAATATTCTTTTCTTAAAAATATGAAAAGAAATATAAAAGGAAGAGATAAAACCTAAAGGTTATGATTTATTTTTTAACAATATAAAAACTGCAATAAGCAAAAAATGGTGCCACAAAAACATCAATTGAATAATGCACATGCTGAAGCAAAACACCGATTCCAACAACGATTGCTGAAACAAGGAAGAAAGTTTTTAACAATTTTTTATCAGCTAAAAGATATAAAAGAAATATTGTCGCTGTGTGCCCTGAGAAGAAAAGATCTTTTGTAAGAAGCTGTCCTGTTCCAAAAAATTCTACAACAGGATCATTTAAAGGAATCATTGTTTCGGGCGGATTCAAAGGGACTAAGTACATTGACATAATTCTAATCGCAATAAGAAGTGTGTAACTCTGAAATGCGTTTAATAGTAAAAGGGGATTTTGGTAGAAAGAAATTAAAGCTGCAAATAGGGAAATATAAATCAACCCAAAAGATAACCAGGTAAGATTAAGAGGTTTAAATAATTTTAGAATAGGATCATTTAAAACAACCCCTTCTCTAGCTTCTACAAAATTTAAAAAGTTAGCAAGAATTGTAAGTATTAAAATTAGAGCAAGAATACTAATAATAAACTCAATCCTGAATTTCTTCTTTCTAAAAATTTCTTTCCACATCAGAGTTTAATATTATTTATAAAGTAAGGAAGCATTTGTCTCCAGGTTGGCCAGTCATGAGTCATATCATATCCCCACAAATCCAGCCAGTGTTGTATTCCTTTTGAATGAAGAATACTGGATAATCTTCTTGAAGAATCCGGATCTTCATAAGAACCTTGTCCGCTTGCTAATATTATTGTCTTTGTCCTTAACTGCGATAAAACACTTTCATCTGTTAGATTAGGAAGATAATCATCAGGGGAGTTGAAGTAACAATTATCATCATAATATCCATCTGAGTATTTCTTTAAATCATAAGTCCCGCTCATTGCAATTACTCCCTGAAATAGATCGGGTCTGCGGAAAAGTGTGTTAGCAGCATGGAAAGCACCAAGAGATGCACCTGTTGAGATAATTGGAGTGTCAGGAGATGAAAAGCTCCTTATGAAAGGAACAACTTCATTGCAGATATAACCATTATACTGCTGATGACGAATTGCTTTGTCTGCGGGATGAATATTGCGGTTTAACCAGCTTTCCATATTAATACTGTTGATCGAAAAAGCTTTAATCTTCCCGCTTTCAATGTGATGAGAGATGCTGTCAATCATATGGAATCTTTCATATTCAAGATAATCTGCAGCTGCTGTTGGAAACATTAGCAAAGCAAAACCATAATGCCCGTAAACAACAATTTCCATGTCTTTATTAAGATTTGCACTCCACCATTTATGTATCTCTCTCCTCATTAAATCTCCTGAATTAATATTACTTTGTAAAAAGATGTCCACTGAGTTTATTGAAGTGGAAAGTCAGTCTTCGACAGGCTCAGACCGACATGTAAATTTTATTCTATTTTATGCTCACAAAATTCTGTCAGCACTCCAAAAGTTGATTTAGGATGAAGAAATGCGATATCTAATCCCTCGGCTCCTTTTTTTGGAGCTTTGTCAATAAGCTCTATACCTTTCTGCTCGGCTTGCTCTAATTTTTCCCGCAGGTCTTTAACATTAAATGCAATGTGATGGATTCCTTCTCCTTTATTTTTTATAAATTTTCCGATGGGCCCGTCAGGATCAGTTGATTCCAAAAGCTCGATTTTGGTTTGCCCGATTTTGAAAAATGCTGTCTTAACCTTCTGATCTTTGACTTCTTCAATTGCATAGCATTTCAAACCAAGAACATTTTCATAATATGAAATTGCTTCATCAAGATTTTTTACTGCAATACCGATATGTTCGATGTATTCAGGAATCATTTAAGCATCTTACATTAATTGAAAAATATCAAGATCCGAATCTCAAATAACAATTAAAATACAACACAAGATGTTATGAAGATATTTTCTACTTTTGGGGTAGTGTCTGAGACACTACCACTTTTTGACTTTTGAAATTTATTTGTTATTTGTTGCTTATTATTTGTGATTTCATTTAAGTTGTCTTTTATCAACTGAAACATAGGAACGCTTTGTCTCTCCTGTATAGATTTGCCTTGGCCTGTAAATTCTTATATCGGGAGTTTCTCTCATTTCTTTCCATTGAGCAATCCAGCCGGGTAAACGCCCGAGAGCAAACATTACAGTACACATATTTGTTGGAATTCCCAT
>CAZECH010000321.1:0-3905 GCA_964510675.1 uncultured Ignavibacteriaceae bacterium | reverse complement strand
AACGGAAACATTACCCGCATGCATTGCAGCCTTAAACTGCGGATAGACTCCAAACCTTTTCAAATATCTTTCTTTATTCATTTCCATAGTATTTCTTATATCAAAAAAACAATGAACACATCTGGCATTCTTAATTCCATCTGCAAAAGACCAGGTGAGAATTATTTCATCTCCAACATACTGATATATCTCTGCTTTAGACATAAGTATTGCATCAGTCATATCATCAAAATAATCTATAAGAAATTCACTATACCTGAGATTGCCGAGCTTTTCTGCAATTGGTGTTGAGGATTTTAAATCAATGAAGAGAAATATTTTATCAATTTCTTCAGGGCGGTGATATTTCCCGGTTATATATTTTATTAAATCACCGGGTCTGTGCAATCTCCTTATCTGCAAAAGTGCAATAATTGCGGAGGCAATAAAAATAATTATAACCAGATCGCGAAAATAGTGCTCATCAAAAAGTGCTGTATGTATTGATTTGCTTATTGAAAAGTCTGTAGTTAAAAAAGTGCTGGTTGAATTAATCAACAACAAAAAAAAGGCGAAGACAAAGGAGTAAACTAGTATTCTGAAGGATAAAAGGAAGAGATATGTTTTAGTTCTGAATCTGATAAGGAAGAGAAATTCTTCACAAAGACCCACAATTGTACTAACAAAAAACCCAACAAACAATCCCCTGAAAGTCGGACCGAAATTATCAATCTTATCAATTTCCTGAAGAAGAAACCCGATTACTATACCAACAACAATTCCAATAATAGTAAAGTAGGCAACGTTTTTTAATTTATAATTTCTTGTTACAAACATTCCTATCTGAAAAAATAACAAACAACAATTTAAAGTTAATGAAAACAGTTGTTAAATATTTCCCGATGGAATGTTTTTACTTTATACTGCCGTTATTTTCTTTTAATCAGGTTGTTCTATTGATGTAAGAAAATTTTTATTTGCATACTTTCCTATTTGTTCTCCTAATTTATATCCTTCAATTGAGTCGTATCGAAAATGTATACCCAAATAAACTCTTGACATTGCTGCTTCAGTACTGGCTTCAGAAAAACTATTGAAAGATCGCGTTGAAGGATCCATTTTTATTTTTCCCGTAAAAGGTCCTGCCTTATCAACTTCTTCTGTTATCATGGTGAAATTGTATTTATCACCAACACCAAGAGTACTTGCTAAAACGAACATTGCAGCAGCGCTGGCACACCCATGTGCAGATGGGTATGATGGGAAAGCATAAGTGTGTTTATGCTGGTTATTCCATGTTGTATCGGGTTCTGTATCGGGGTTACCGTCATTTGCTGCCCAGCGGATTGCGGTATATGGTCTCCAATGGTTATAAAAAAATTTATTATTAAAAACACAAATATATGCATCAAAGACTGCCATATTCATTAATGCCAATGTTCTTGCTGCCTCCCATAAATTTAAATTTTCTTTTTTAATAAGATGTCTTGCAAGACGATTATGAGAATTTTCAACAAAATCTTTCCACCACATTGCTAAATGAGTTTGATCGGCAGTTCTGGATTTACTTTCAAACCTGCCGACCTCTTTTACTTCGTTAAATGCTTTTGTGTATTCATCGCTTTTAATTTCAGGAGGCGGAGGAGATCTGAAATAATCCTGTGAGGGCAGCATAAATGGCTTTACTTTAGCCCAGCCGGCACCAAAAATAAATCCCTCAGGTGTTCCACTATGCTCATTGAATTCAGCATAAACTCCCGGTGCCATCGGATGCCAGGTATAATCTGCTTTGTCATCCCATTTATCATCCAAACGTTTAGATAAGATATTAGATGCGGTTGATTCGCCTAAAATTTTTCCGGCATTTTTTCCCGCTTCATCTTTTAAATTATTTAACCATTTATTTAATTCTGTTTCAAGTACTTTCTTTTTATCAGGGTATTGTTTTACGGCTACGCTATAAGCAGCATATACGGCAGCAGCAATAGGATTTGCCGAATTAACTTTATCACCCTTGTATGAATAACGGGAATATATTGATACTATAGAATTCAGTGCATCATGAACAGCAATATGAAGCATAGCAGTTGTTCGTAATCCTTTCAGGGTTAAGAGTCCATCTTCTTCAACAGCTATTTCCATTATCTTTTTATTCCATGAAATCAGTAGTTCAGCATTATAATCGTCTATGTTTATTTTTTCTTGTGAGTAGCTCTGAAGAGTTAAATAAATAAAAAAAACAAAAGCAATTAATTTGACCGAAAGTTTGGTTATGCTTTTCATTCTTTGCCTCGCAAATTTGATTTTTATGTTTTAACTATTGGTTATATAGATTCAATTTATAGAAATGCTAAGCAGGAGTTGTTGTTTTAAGGGTTATTAATGTTTTTCAGGAGGTCAATTAAATTACTTTTCTCAATGAATGTTTGATTGCCCTGAATTTTAAAGGTGTGGCTCCATATTTTTCTTTAAATACTTTTATAAAGTGACTTCGGTTTCTGAACCCGCTTTCAAATATAATTTCTTCAATATTTTTATTTGTATTTTTAATAAGGTATCTGCTGAACTCTAATCTTTTTTCGGTAAGCCACTTGCCGGGGGTTTTTTTATATATGGTGAAAAAATCTCTTTTAAAAGTTGAAAGACTTCTTGCACAAAGCCTGGCATATTCCTCTAATGATAAATTATTAGAAAAATTTGATTCCATTATTTCTTTAACAGAAGTTTTGCTTTTGCAATAAACATCCTTAAAATATTGAACCAGCTGATGATTATTTTCACTAGATAAAAGACTTATAATTAATTCTTCAAACTTCAGTTTAAGCAATGATTCTGAAGGCGGTTTTGCTTTTGTGAAATATGACATTAAAGAGTGGAAATAAGAACTTAATATCTCATCAGTTTTAACCTGAATAATTGAATCAATATTTCTTTTCTCCTTTTTGCTATCTAACTTAAGTTGGTATTTATCAATAACATTTTTTATAAATTCATCAGGAACAAAAATAAAGAGGACGAGAAAATCTTCTTCAAAATATTGATAAACTACATTTGCCCCTTTCCTGACCAGGAGTAAATTACCCGGTTGAACCATATAATCCCCATTAATAGTCTGCCACATTTTTTTCCCCTTCAGCCCGAAAGCAAAATAATTAGTGTGAGACCATACCTCACCCTTCTCTTCTTTTATAAGACATCTGTATTCTGTAAAAAGCAGATCATCAACTTTTAATTTTTTAAATAACCTGCTTTCCGAAATAAAGTTTAAAAGATTAACCATATAACTTAAACCGTTTTAGTTATTGCCGATAATAAAAAAGTATATCAACAGAATCAATAATAATTTAGCCGCTATCCTGGCTGAATTGTTGGTTCATTATATTTATATTCTTTTTGTTAATCATTTATTTTAATATTTTGAATCAATCCAATTTGGTAATGAAAAGAAAAGTTTGATATGAATAACGAACTGTTTAACAAAGGATGCGCAGCACTTTCAATAGGTGAATGGGAAAAAGCTAAAGAGCTTTTAGAAGAAGCCCGGAAGTTTGAGGAATCATCGGAAGTTCTTGAAAAGCTTGCATGGACATACTGGTGGCTTAATGATGCGTCAGCAGTTTTTGATTTCCGTACAAAGGCTTATCAATTGTTCCTGGATAAAGATGATAAATATGGGGCTTCAAGAAATGCAAGCTGGCTCGGTGCAGACTACCTTGAATTTAAAAATGAATTAGCTGTTGCAAGCGGCTGGTTTCAGCGAGCCGAAAATCTTTTAGAAGGATTAGAACCTTCGTGGGAACTTGGATTAATTAAGATTCTTAAAGCAAGGTTGCTTTACACGTTGGAAAAAAATTCCGAACCTGCTATTAAACTGATTGACGAAAGCTTAGAATTGTGCAAATCTCTGAATGTAGTTGATGTGGAAA
>CAZECH010000320.1:0-3916 GCA_964510675.1 uncultured Ignavibacteriaceae bacterium | reverse complement strand
CATTAAGTTCTGCCAGCCGCCGCCGTACCACCGCCTCATCTGGTTGATATAGGAGCCAAGCGTGAAAGGATCCTGCGTGTAGCAGATGGCCTTTTTGTCATACTTAATCTTTCAATAATTATCATACCGTTTCTGTTTTCATTTGAAAAAAATATAAAGTTCTATAAAAAACTCCCTTTCCTGTTTCTTTCGATATTATCCGTAAGTTCTTTTTATATTATTTGGGATTCAATTGCAACCACATATGGTAACTGGAGTTTTAATAAGGAATTCGTTGGGAATTTCTCTTTTTTTAATCTGCCTGTTGAAGAAATTTTATTTTTCATAACAGTGCCCTATAGTTGTATCTTTATTTATGAAACTGTGATGTTTTACCTTAAAGAGAAAGAAATTTCTTTCATTAAAGAGATCTATCTTCTTATTACGCTGCTATTAATAGCAAACTCCCTTTATTTCCGCAGTCAGAATTATACAGCAGTTGTACTTTTAATTTGCGGAATCTTCTTTATGATAACTGCACTGTTTTATAGTAAAATTCTGAAATCAATATTTTACTGGGTAACAATCGCCATTACCTTTATTCCTTTCCTGATTGTAAATTATTTACTTACTTCTTTGCCAGTTGTTAAATATAATAATGAACAAACCTGGGGAGTGAGGATTCTCACTATACCTATTGAAGATTTCTTTTACTCATTCTCAATGATATCTTTTTGGCTTTTAGCATATGATTTCTTTAAGTCAAAATTTTCAGAAACGAAAATCAAATATTGATGAAAAAGAACATTGCAATAATTGGTGCAGGACTTGGAGGTCTAGCAGCATCCATAAGATTAGCTAAAGCGGGATTTTGTGTTGATGTATATGAACAAAATGAACTTTCGGGCGGTAAAGCAGGTATCATTAACGAATCCGGTTTCAGGTTTGATACCGGACCCTCTCTCCTTACAATGCCATTTATTATTGATGAGCTTTTTGAATTTGCTGAAGAAAATGTTGAAGACTATCTGCAGATAAAAAAGCTTGAGATTCTTTGTAAATATTTTTTTTATGATGGTACAATTATAAATGCTTATTCAAATAAAAAAACTTTTGCGGATGAAATTGAAGCGAAAACAGGAGATTCTTCTTTATCTGTTCTGAATTACCTAGATTATTGTAAAAATATTTATGATCTCACATCCAATATTTTCCTATTTAACAATCCGAAGAAATTTTCAAATTATCTTAATCTAAATGCATTTAGAACTCTATTAAAGATAAGAGAGATAGATTCGTTCAGAACCATGCATAGTGCTAATTCATCCTTTTTTAAAGATAAAAAAACAATACAACTTTTTGATCGTTTTGCAACCTACAACGGTTCAAATCCTTATAAAGCTCCTGCAACTTTCAATTTAATACAACACGTTGAATATAGTTTGGGCGGGTACATTGCTGAAGGCGGAATGTATTCTGTTACTGAAGCAATTTTTAACCTGGCTAAAAAGTCTGGTGTTAATTTTTATTTTAATTCAAAAGTTAATGGTATAGTTTATAATAATACGGTATCCGGAATAAATATTAATGGCAGAAAATCAAATTATAATATTTTAATTTCTAATGTTGATGTTAACACAACCAATAAAGTTTTTCTTAAGTCAGAATATTCACCGGCTCCGAAAGATTTATCCTCATCTGCTTTAGTCTTTTATTGGGGTATAAATGGGATTCATAATGAATTTACAATTCATAATATTCTTTTTTCATTGGATTATAAAAATGAATTTGATGATATTTTTATAAAGGAAACAATCCCTGATGATCCTACAATCTATATTTATATTTCATCAAAGTTTAATTCCGACGATGCATCTGAAGGTTGCGAGAATTGGTTCGTAATGATAAATACTCCATCCATTGGCGATCAGAATTGGGAAGAAGAAATTGCAAAAAGCAGAAAAAATATTTTAGCGAAAATAAAAAGCATTTCAGGAATTAATTTGAGTAATAAAATATTATTTGAAAAAATATTATCTCCGAAAATTTTAGAAACCAGAACCGGATCTTTTAAAGGAAGCATATATGGTCCCTCTTCAAATACAAAGTTCTCAGCCTTCTTAAGGCAACCGAATAAATCAAAGAAAATTAAAGGTTTATATTTTTGTGGTGGTAGTGTACATCCGGGTGGTGGATTACCACTGGTTTTATTATCTGGTAAAAATGCTGCAGAAGCCATTATAAAAGATTATGATTAAAGCTGAACATAAAAAATGGGCACGGCTTCTTTATGACTTTTACATTAGAAGATTACTGAAGAAAAACTTTATTGGTTTTTATCTTCTTAATGAATTTCCAATTATCCCCATAAATGCAGGATTAATAATTGCACCAAACCACTTTTCCTGGTGGGATGGTTTCTTTATTGATTTCGTTTGTAAAAAATATTTGAACAGAAAAATACATTTGCTTATGCTGGAAGAACAGCTCCAACGTTATTGGTTTTTCAAAAAGGTAGGAGCCTATTCAATAAAGTTAGATGATCCGGCAAGTATTGCTGTATCATTGTTGTATTCACGGGAGATAGTCTCAAGCCCAAAGAACTTTTTAGTAATTTATCCACAGGGAGAAATTGAACCTTATGATAAACGACCTCCCCAGATTAAAGAAGGATTGAAATCGGTTATAAAAAATCTTCCTGTTGAAACATTTGTTTTGCCATTTGCTTTTAAAATACAATTCGGGAATGAAATGAAACCCGATATATTTGCCAGAACCGGAGACTTACTAAATTCCGAATTGATTTTAAGTGATTATTCAATCTTTAAAGGAGCTTTTGAAAAAAACCTGATTGAACTTGATAACTGTAATCTTCAAAAAGAAAAAATAAAACTTTTTTAATGATCCTGTTTTTAATTATTACTTCTGTCCTTTTAATTACAACATTGGTAGTTATTTATAATTTCTTTTCTGCACCCGAGTTAAAAACCAATTCACTAATGGAAGAAATGCCTTTAATATCTATACTAATTCCTGCAAGGAATGAAGAAAACAATATATCTCATTGTCTTGAAAAAATTCTTAATCAAGGATATAACAATTATGAAGTTTTAGTTCTTGATGATGAATCAACTGACAATACTAGGAAATTAATTGAAAGTTTTACACGAACACAAAAAGATAAAAGAATAAAATTATTAAATGGAAAGAATCTTCCTGAAAACTGGACAGGAAAAAACTGGGCATGTCATCAATTATCAGAAAATGCTAAGGGAGAATTAATCCTTTTTATTGATGCAGATGTAATGTTATCCCCCGATGCATTGATTAAAGCATCTTCGGTTTTTGTTGCTAAAAATTGTTCTCTTTTGACTTTATTTCCTTCTCAAAAAATTTTTTCATTGGGAGAATTTTTAACTGTGCCATTAATGAATTGGTTTCTTCTTACTTTTCTCCCGCTTAAACTTGTCTATTCAAACAAGAACGTTTCATTTACAGCAGCAAATGGTCAATTTATGCTATGGAATAAAAGCGCTTATCAAAAAATTGGCGGTCATAAAGTTGTTGCACACAAAATTGTTGAAGACATGGAAATTGCACGACTAACAAAGAAAAATGGTGATAAAGTGTACGCAGGGTTGGGAGGTGAAGAGGTTTTTTGCAGAATGTACAACTCCTTTAATGATGGCTTTGTCGGTTTTTCTAAAAACTTTTTCCCGGGATTTGCTATGCCCAAGTCTGTCTTCATTCTAAGTATTCTCTTTCTATTTTTTGTTTTTTATTCTCCATTCATTTTTGTTTTCTTTTATGATGAGTACTTTTTACCTGCCGGATTAATTATCGGTCAAAGATTTTTAATATCATTAAAAAGCAAACAGAATTTTCTAATCAACATTTTACTTCATCCGTTACAAATGTTAATAATGTTAATTGTAGG
>CAZECH010000319.1:0-3935 GCA_964510675.1 uncultured Ignavibacteriaceae bacterium | reverse complement strand
CCGAAGGCGTCGCCGTGGCGCCGTGGCGACATTTCCTTGAAAAACATTGTTGCGCTATTCAAACCTCACCTGCACTTGAAGCTTGCGCTTGAGTGCAAGGTGCTAGTGTCGGGACGTTCGCGTAAGATGAATTATTATTTTCTTCGCCAGCGATTGACCGCCAGTTGACGCATCAACAGCATCACAATCAGGCTGAACAAGGCGACACCTGCCAGCATGACCTGCCACGTGGGTGGAACCAGTAGCGGCGGTTCGCTTTTCAGCCCGATCTCATCCTGTGCAGATCCTTCACCCAATCCATCTTTCTGAGCAGGGGCCTCGCCTTCGCGGGCCGTATCCCCGGCAGGGAGCAGTGATTCCGTAGGCAGGGGCGCCATTTGCACGGACGGCTCTTCCGCGGGCGCTTCAGTGGCTGGCGCTTCGGTAGCGGCAGCTGCGGGGGCCTCGGCGGCAAACGATTCAACTTCCGCGCCCCCTCCGCCCATGCCATACATGGGAGCCTGGGAGGTGAGTTGCGGGGCCAGGAAGTTCAACCCGACCGTGAAGAAAAGCAGGAGGGTCGCCAGGGCTGTCACAAAGCGGAATGCGGGATAGGTGCGCGGCAGCGGCGGATTCTTTCCCACCATTTTGGGTGTGAGCGTGAAGTTGCGCGGCGCTTTGCGCAGGGGAAGTCCGCGGAGCAGGCTTCGAGCGCCGCGTAAATCGTCCAGAACGGCGCGCAGTTCCGGGTCCGAAGAGAGGCGTGCTTCCAGACGCGCCGAATCTGACGGGGCCAGTTGACCGTCCAGATAAGAAGAAAGAAGTTCGAGATCACGTTTTTTCATCAGGCGCTGCTTCCTTCTTCCAGACGAAAAGAGGCGGGTAAAAGTTCCGCGAAGCCCTGCAGGCACTCACGTAATCTTAATCGGGCACGGGCCAGGCGGCTTTTGATGGTTCCCAGCGGCACATGCACCGCAACAGCCACTTCACTATAATCCATGCCCTGAATATCGGCCATCACAACAACGGTTTTGAATTCCAGCGGGAGGTTATTCAGGCAGTGTTGCAGGGCGTGTTCGAGTTCATCGGCTTCGAGTTCCTGTTCAGGGGACAGGCTCGGGTCAGCCAGCCAGCGTGGCGAATCCATCTCTTCGCCATCCTCGGTATCGGGTTCCAGCTGTGTGGTGGGACGCCGCTTCTGGCGGCGCAATTCGTCGTAGCAGGCATTCGTCACGGTCCGCATGAGCCAGGCCTTGAACGACCCACCGCGAAAGGAGGAGATGCTTTTGAAGGCGGAGACGAATGCCTCCTGTGTTGCATCTGCGGCGAGGTCGTCGTCGCCGAGGATTCGCAGGGCCGTGTTGAACACGCTATCCTGGTAGTGTAGGATCAGCGTGTTGAAGGCATCCAGATCCCCCTGTTGCGCGTCAGAGATGAGAGCCAGTTCGTTCATTGATGTTATTTTATCACTATGGGATTTGTTTAACCACGATGTTCACAAAGGGGCGTGGCTAGTTGAGTGTGTTAAGCCACAGAGTCCACAGAGATTTATGAGATTTTTCACAATGGGCTCAGTGCTCTCTGTGGCCAAGCAGATTTTCACCCCCCCTTTTCGCCACTCCACACAAAGAGCACTACGCTTTTACGCTCCACGCCCACTGCGGTTCAGGAGAAAATACAGCCCTCTCCAGAGCACCATGCCCAGAGCCGTCGTCGCGCCGAGGATCACTGCAAAGATCGGGATGATCGGCGCGTTCAGGATGAGTCCGCGCAGAACGACCGCGAACGAGGCAGCGAAGACTGCGGTCAACGCGGGACGCCACAATTGTCCCGGGCTGGATACAATCTCCCGTTGGAATAGTCCAACCCAGGGAGCGAGGAGGAACCATGAAATGGAAAGTGGAAAATAGGCTGCGGCCATGCGCGGCAGAAACGCGAGACTCGCTTCACCGTGAGTGGCAAAGCCAATGAGGGTGATGAATGCGATGGCGAGGATATCGCCAACAATCAACATCGAACTCTTCATACGATTCTCACCACGGAGACACAGAGACACGAAGATTTTTATTTTCTCCGTGTCTTCGTGACTCAGTGGTTATTCTTTCGTCTCACCGAACTCTTCATTCCGCAGGGCGGGAAACAATATCACTTCACGAAGTGAATGCTTATCCAGAAACAGCATCGTGAGCCGGTCCACACCCATGCCGAAGCCGCCGTTGGGCGGCATGCCGTAGCGCATGGCGCGCAGATAATCCTCATCCATGGGATGTTTCTCTTCATCGTCGGCGGCATAATCGCGTCCCATTTCGAGGAAGCGCTGTTCCTGGTCGAGCGGATCGTTCAACTCGGTGAAGGCATTGCACAACTCGAAGCCCGCCGCATAGGCTTCGAACCGTTCCACCGTCAAGGGATCACCCGGAATGGACTTTGCCAGCGGCGAAATGTCGCGGGGATAGTTATACAGGAATGTCGGCTGGATGAGAGTCGGCTCGAGGAATTCGCTCAGCAGGAAGTCGATCATTTTCCCGCGCGTGGCGTGAGGATCGGGAGCCTTCTCCGGATGTTTCGCGACAATGGCCTTGAAAAGCTCCTGAGCCGTTCTATGTTCGTCAATATCGATCCCGGAAGTTTCAAGAATGCCCTGGCGCATTTCAAGCCGTCTCCAGGGAGGCGTCAAATCAATATCGTTGTGCCTGTACGCAATCTGTTGTGTGCCAAGGACTTGCTGCGCAGTGAAGGACACCATTTGCTCGGTCAACTCCATCACTTGCAAATAGTCAGCGTACGCCCAGTAGAACTCGAGTTGCGTGAATTCGGGGTTGTGCTTGAATGAAACACCTTCGTTGCGGAAGTCGCGTCCAATTTCGTACACCTTTTCAAGGTTGCCGACCAGCAGCCGTTTCAGATACAACTCGAAGGAGATGCGCAAATACATATCCTGTTCGAGTTCGTTGTGATGGGTCACAAACGGACGCGCGGCGGCGCCTCCATAGAGTGGCTGTAACATGGGAGTCTCGACTTCGAGAAAACCGCGGCTGTCAAGGAAGGTGCGCAGGGCTGTGACGATGGCAGCACGCTTGCGGAACACCTCGCGCACTTCGGGATTCACGGCCAGGTCAGCGTAGCGCTGCCGCGCCCGCAGTTCAGAATCCTCCAACGCGGCATGGCGAAGGACGGTCCCGTCTTCGAGGGTCTCGTCCTTTGCAGCGGGGAGAGGGCTGATGGATTTAGCGAGCAGCTTGAAGTCGTGGACGTGAAGCGTCGCTTCTCCCGTTTTGGTGCGGAACATCACGCCTTCCGCCTGAATGAAATCGCCGATGTCGAACATCTTGTTGAAGAGATCGAGGCGTTCCTTGCCAATCTCGTTCGTACGAAAGAATAACTGGATCTTGCCAGCACCATCTTCGATATGAGCAAAGGAGATCTTGCCCATGGCGCGCGCCGCGCGGATGCGTCCCGCGAGCGTGACCCTTACCTCTCCGCCATCCTTTTCGGCAGCTTCGAATTCGGCAATGGCTTCTGCGCTGGTATGGGTACGCCTGGCACGCGTGGGATAGGCTTCGATTCCCTCCGCACGCAGTTCTTCCAGTTTCTGGAGTCGGATTTTTTCGAGTGAGTTGTATTCTGTCATGTTTTTTGCTCCCCCTTCTCCTTGCTGGAGAAGGGATGGGGATGATGGGAGTATTTCCCTCACCCCGCCCTCTCCCGCCGGGAGAGGGAGAAAAAATAAAAACCCCGCGCCCGATCACAGGCGCGGGGCAATGGTTTACGCGCCTGTGCTAACTGATCTTCAGGATTTTAACATTATATGTGCCGCCCGGCGTTTCGACTTTGACGGTATCGCCCACCTTGTGATTCAGGATGGCTTTGCCAATGGGTGACTCATTGGAGATCTTGCCGTCACGCGGGTTGGCTTCTGCCGCACCCACGATCGTGTACATTTCGGAATCAAAGCT
>CAZECH010000318.1:0-3940 GCA_964510675.1 uncultured Ignavibacteriaceae bacterium | reverse complement strand
AGGTTTAGACCAAAGTTGAACAAGATCAATTTTATTTATGATTATATTGATATTTAATTAAGAACTTTCACCAATAACAATGAACCTGTCAATTACTTTATTATTAAAATCAGGTTTGAGTGTACTGCTTATCAAGAGGGAAGACATAATCTTTAATCTCTATTTTGCTAACTAATCCCTTTTTAAAACCTCCTTTAAGTACGCAATCAATAAATCAATAGCTTGTTTTGTCATCGCGGATCCTACTTTAGTGGGTGAAGCAATCCCAATATAATTATTTGCACTAATTTAGAGAATGCTTCGCTTGAAGACTCACTCGCAATGACAATTTTAACGTTACATGGCAATTTTAAAATAAAAAAGCACCTTATCCCAAAATAAGGTGCTTATAAATTTCTGTCAAAATCAGATTATTTAAAAGCGATAAATTCCGGTTACAATAAATTGACGTGTTGTTACATCCTGGAAGGTTCTGGACACATTTGAACCATAATTATCTCCAAAATCTTTCCACCAACCATAAGCATAAGCCACATCAATACCTACAGTTTCATCAGCTAAAAAACCAAAACCTGCTGTAAAATATTTCCTGTCAAATTCTGATGGATCATCCTGGTATGCAGAAGGCTGAACAAAGTATCCGGTTCTAAGTCTCAAACCTATATTTGGTACGGTGTACTCAATTCCAAAATTATAATTTATTACTGAACGCAAAAAATCTTTTACATCTTTATTAATACTTTCAACATATTGTTCACCTAAGCCTTCCTGATCTTTAAATTCAATCTGGGAATAATCAACTAAAGTAGCTTCTGCACTTAGAATTAGTCCTTTTAAGTTATACGAAAAACCTCCGCCAAGTTCAATCGGAGTAATAATCTGGTATTCAACTGCATCGCTGTAATCAGCAGGATCAAGTACCGCACTAAATCCTGTTCCAAATTCACTCCAGCCATCAACATGAAATTCTTCATTAATATCAAATGTTTTTGGGAACTGAATAGTTAAACCAAATCTTGCAGAATTATCGAGCTGATATAGAAGACCAAATTTTGCATCCCAACCGGAAATATCCCAATCAAGAATACGGTTAAGGTAAAAAGTCTGAAAATCTTCGGTGTCCGGGTCATCTGGATCAGTTCTTCCTTGATAAATATTTTGATCGTCGTCTTCATAATAATCCTTAACTGATTTGAAGTTTCCTGAAATCACATTAAGATTAAGGCCAATAAAAAGATTTTTGTAAATTTCAATTGCGCCTGAGAAAGTCCAGTTATCAATACTTCCTGAATTAAGAATACTACCACTTTGATTTAAGTTACCTGAAATTGGTGTATTGTTATCAAGATCAGTCAAAAACAGATCGAATGGGATATCGGTGTCAAGTAAATCCTGAATTAAAGAATTATTGCCACCATTAAATCCATCAAATTTTATTGCACCGTTAAGATCTTTTGCTGTATGGTATGAAAATCCGAATACAAGACTTCCTCTTAAAGTAGGGAAGGGAAATGCAAAACTTAACCTGTTTAGCTCAGTATTAGTGTTTGCATAAGATGTATTTTTATTAAAGAAGTTAACATCATTATCAAAGTTTGAATAATTTAATCCGCCGGTAAATTCAAGTCGTTTAAGCAAACCAAATCCTGCAGGATTAAAAAACGCGGCGGAACCATCATCGCTTAAACCAATATAACTATTACCCATACCAAGTGCTCTTGCATTTGAACCGAGACCCGGGATTGCAACTCTTAAAGCATCATTAAGATTTTGCGATTTTGTTTCTTGTGAACTTAAAAAGATTAAACCAATAGATACGATTAATATTTTAAGAATTGTCTTCAACATTTATCTGCTCCTGCCGTTATTACGGCTTCCGTCATTATTCCTTGTATTGCTATTTGAGGAATTAGAACTATTTCGTGAATTATCATTGGAATTATTTGAGCTGTCGGATTCAGTTCTTTTCGATTCAGTTTTAGTGCTTGAACTGTTTGAACCATTATTTGTATTACTGCTTCTTGTTGTTGGTGGTGTCTCTAAAATTTCTTTTCTATCAGGATTATTTCTACCATTGCCATTATTTCTTATATCGCTGACACTTCCATCTCTTTTATATTTTTCATCTGTTCTATTATGTGTTGGAGGCGCAATAGTTAGCCACCATGGATAATCGTAGTAATAATAATATTCTTCTCCATAGTATGTATCATTATAATAGGATTCATAGTTACTTTCATCCGGAAAATCTTCTTCAGGTGTCCAGATGACTGTATAGCATCCGCTTAAGAAAAATGGAATCAGTAAAAAGAACCATATTTTATTTAATGATTTCATAATTATCACCTTGATCTGTTGCCCGAATTATTTCCACTTCTGTTTCCACTTGTATTCCCACTTCTGTTTCCGCTGCTATTTCCGCTCCTGTTCTGTGGAGTATTATTGCTCCTTGGTGGATTATAATTCTTTGGTGTATTATTCTTCGGAGGATTATAAGTCTTCGGAGTATTATTTTTTGGTGGATTGTAATTCTTCGATGTATTATTCTTTGGAGTATTCTTTTCCTGTTTTACACCACTTTTCCTTTGGGTCTTATTTTCCTGTTTTATTTTTGGTTTATACTCTTTATTAGTATTAGTTTTGTTTTTAGAGTCATTTCTCTTTATAACAGGTGGATTTGTCTTCTTTTGTTCAGTTTTAGTATTATTTCTGCTTGTATTATTCTTTTCAATATCTACTTTATTTCTCTTTGTAGTAATAGTATTTTTATTCTCATCAGACAGGTTCTTCCTTTTAACATCAAGATTCTTAGTGTCACCTGAAATTTTTGTTCTTGTCGTATTTTCTAATTTAACATTTTCCCTGGAACGAGTTCTTAAATCTTTAGCAACAATATTATTATTTCCTCTAGTTAAGGATCCTCTTGTGGTATAACTTGACCGAAGCCCATCATTATTACGCAGCCTTGAACCCGTTTTATTTCTTTCGCGTGTAACCGTATTCCCTGACCAGTAATTACCACCATAATATGGATAACTATCCCAATAATAACCGGGGTAGTAATGATAATAACTGAAGTAGTAATGAGGATAATAAAAAGGTCCGCACCAAACCGGGTAATAAAATGGATCCCAGAAAAAAGGATCATAATATGAATAACCCCAATAATAACCTATTGTAATTGTTGGATAGTAACCCCAATAATATCTCCTATATGGACTATTTGAACCATCGTAGTAATTATTTATTTCTACATCTTCACCTTCATAATACTCTTCATCATTATTTGATCCTTCATCCGTATAATATTCACTCGTATCTTCATCCCCGGCATAATATTCATTTTCTTCAGTTGCTGCCTGTTCATCTCCTTTTTCGTAATCTGATGGGCGCATAGCAACCTGCGTATAACAACCAGCTAAAAAAAATGTAATAATTATTAATGGCATAAATAATTTTAAGGTTTTCATATTCGATCCTCCGCTAAACTCATTTTAATTCGAAAAACTAATCTAAAATGGGCAAAAACCAAGCCCGATAAAAGGAAGAAAATAATACCGATTTCTTAGAGATTTCAAATTATTTTTCCTGATTATGTATATAAAATTAAACTTCCTTGTACATTATATAAGACAAAGAAATCATAGGGTAAGTTTTATTAGATATGTCCTTTTAAAAGATACTTTTAATATATTCTATTCTTAAAGCACGATCTGCAACACTTGGGTTCCATCTCTTGTTATCAAGTAAATCTCTTAAATCAAAACCAAGTGTAAATCCATCACCAAGCGACCATCGCAGACCTACATTAAGATAGCCATTTCCATCTCCAAACAAGTTGGTTTTTGTATTATCGTTTAAAGTGAAATCATAATCAACTATAAGGGAGATATTTGGTCCTAAAGTTTTTTCAACCCCTGCCATAAGATTAATAAAATTA
>CAZECH010000317.1:0-3946 GCA_964510675.1 uncultured Ignavibacteriaceae bacterium | reverse complement strand
AACATTCAAATGAGTTATATAAAGAAATGTGGAATACAATATTATCCGGTAAAAACTGGCAGGGTGAAATGAATAACAGAAAGAAGAGTGGTGAACTTTTCTGGGAATGGGTTGTAATTTCACCAATAGTAAATAAAGCAGGGAGTATTACACATTTCGTGGCTATTAAAGAGGATGTAACTGATAAGAAAAGAATGATTGAAGAACTCATTAAGGCAAAGGAGAATGCCGAAGAAATGAACAAAATAAAATCATATTTCTTTGCCAGTATGAGCCATGAACTCCGTACTCCATTTGTAGGTATTTTAGGTTTTGCAGAATTACTTGAGGAAACATTAACAAATTCTGAAGAGAAGGAATTTGCATCTCAGATATTAAAATCTTCAAAAAGACTTATCCAGACACTAAATAAAATTCTTGATATTTCCCTTCTTGAATCCACTGAACCAGTATTAAATTTAACTGACTTGGATGTGAATGAACTAGTAACCGAAACGGGAGAGATGTTTGTTCAATATGCTAAAGTAAATAACACTGCAATTAACATTAAAGCAGAATTTGCCGGCGGTAAAATCATATCGGATAAAAAACTTCTCGAGGCGATTCTAAGCAACCTTGTGAATAATGCAGTTAAGTTTACACATAATGGCATTATTGAAATTACTTCAAAAAAAAATACAGTAGACGAAACAGACCACCTTGAGATAAAAGTTGCGGATACCGGTATTGGTATTCCTAAAGAGAAACAGGCAATTATCTGGCAGGAGTTCAGGCAGGTAAGCGAAGGTTATAACCGCTCATTTGAAGGAACCGGGCTTGGACTTACAATTACAAAAAAATATATTGACGCACTTAGTGGAAAAATTCACCTTGAAAGCGAAGAAGGAAAGGGTTCTGTTTTTACTGTAGAGTTTCCCGTAACCTTTTCCAAAATATAAAAGTGAAGGATGAAAACATTAATAACAATTTCTCGAATTATTTTAGGAATCCGTTGTGAAAAATAAGCTGCTTATTGTTGAAAATGATGCCATAGGATTACAATATTTAGATATATTACTTAATTCTTTATATGAAATTGACTCTGCAAATAATGCACCTGCAGCTTTAGAACTTGTAAACAAAAATAATTATGATGCATTCCTTCTTGATATTAATCTTGGAAGTGGAATGGATGGCATTGAACTGATGAAAGAGATTAAGAAAATAAAAAATTATGCAAACACTCCTTTTATAGCTATAACAGCTTTTGCTGCTGAATCGGACAAACGGGAATTTTTATCAAAAGGTTTTACACATTACTTGTCCAAACCATTTTTATCCACTGAATTGAAAGTATTATTAAAAGAAATTTTTAACTGACTGACCGGAAATGCGGTGGTTGCTACCGCTCGTTTTTAAAAGAATATTGTGCGGGAATAATATTAATTTTGATGATGGTTTATTATTTTATTCCAGTAAGAACTTACACTCATTTCTCTGCCCTAAACCTGTTATCATAAAATACGATAATAATTAACAGTTGATAACTATTTGAAGCTGCCATAAGCTGTTTAAAATTCGATACGAATAACCTGTTAATTCTTCAAACTGTCCATAGTCTCTTTAAAGATATCAAATTTCTTCGATAGTAAGAATAGACCTTTAAAGTTTCTCTTACTTGATAATTATTAACCTATCTAATTGGCAATTAAGAGATATTTAAAAAACAAGCACAAAAAAGGATTTATATGAAACGAATTATTAATTTTAGCTTTTTGCTGATATTTTTTTGCTGTGTAGTTAATGTTTTTGCACAATCCGATCTTGAAATTTTTGGTTTCTACCAGATGTCGCTCTCAAAGGAAGTTGGTGACTATTCAGTAATAGGTACGTTACCACTTGCTCTTGGAGGAACTACAATGAAATTTGACGGGGCAGATCATTTAAGAACAAATCCCAATGTTCAGCAATTAAATCTTATGTTCAGAAAAGAATTCAGCACTAATGTATCAACTTTTTTGAATTTTGAGATAATAAATAACTTTTCAACTGAAAAAAATTGGGGAGAATTTAACCTCGAAGAAATATGGTTGAACTATGAATATGTTTCTAATCATAGTATAAAAGGTGGATTACTGATACCAAAGTTCAATAATCTGAATGAGATTAAGAACAGAATGCCTTTATTACCATATATTAATAGACCGCCAATTTATGAACCAAGTTTCAGGCAAGTACTTGAACCTTCTAACTTTCTTCCTGAAAGAGCTTTTATTCAATTCCAGGGAAAATTTTATCTTAATGAATTTGAACTTAATTATGCAGCATATGGTGGTTCATCTGATAGCAAATATATAGTAAATAATGATGCAGATTTGATGGGACTTAATGGCGGGACAGATACAACCGATTTTAAATTATTTGGAGGAAGATTAGGTGTAAATTATAATAATTTAAGATTGGGAGTCTCTACTTCATTTGATAAAACTAATCATCAGGTTGATTTGCAAGAAGATGTAAAAAGAGTAAGATTGGGTTTTGACGTAGGATTTTCAGTATATGGTTTTACTCTTGACGGCGAGTACATAAAAGTTACCCTTGATCCTAAAAACTCTACTAAAGATCTGAATAAGGTTTTCTATTATGGAACCCTTGTATATGATATTACAGAAAAGATATTTGTTTTTGGAACTTATAGTTATATGGAAAATAAAGAAACCGATTTTCTTTCAAGTGGCTTAACCGGTACATATTATGGTGGTGGGTACAGAGCTTTGGATAATTTAGTATTAAAGTTTCAATATTCTAATGCCACAATAAACGGGGATATGCCTATTATAATCAATCCTGCTTTACCTCCTATTATTGGAAAGGTTGATCTTGACTTCAAATATTACTCAATTGCATTTTCAGTATTATTTTAAAAAGGAGATAAAAATGAAAAATATACTATTATTAGCTTTCGTTTTATTCCTTTTTGGAATAAACCTAAATGCTCAGGTTGCAGTAATTGCAAATAAATCAATTAGTGAAAGTTCAATCAGTACCAGCCAGTTAACGGACATTTACTTATCAAAAACAAAAGTGTGGGCTGATGGAACTAAAATAATCCGCTTTACTCTTAAATCAGATGATGAGACCTCATCCAAATTTTTTGGAGCTGTAGGTAAATCATTTGCGGATTTAAAAAAATTATGGATGAAGCTTCAACTAACCGGTGAAGGACAAGCTCCCGAGGCTCTTGGTTCTGATGATGAAGTTCTGAATAAAGTAGCATCAACACCCGGTGCTATTGGATTTGTTAAAGCAGGCAAGGTGAATGATAAGGTAAAAATTCTACTAACAATTAAATAAAAAAAATAATTTATGAAGCTCTGCCTTTAAGGGCTTCCTTTAACAAAAGAAATAAATAATGAAATTACTAAGTAAAATAAAAAAATCAATCCGTCTCCAGATAGTTTTCAGTGTTGCACTGATCTTAATACTTATTGTAACATTCGGTTCACTCTATTACCCAGCTAAACAGAAATCTATTAGTATAAGAACTGTAAAGACACAGGTAAAAACCTTGAGCGAAATGCTTGCATTTTCTGTAGGTATGGGTCTTGGGGAGTCAAATTTTGATTTGGTACAAACCACATTTAAATGGGCACAGAAGGATAAAAATGTATCATACATTCTTATTCAGGATGAAGGCAACTCGGAAATAATATCTTATAATCCCGGCAAAATACAGGTTGCTTCAGTCAGACTTGATGATAAAGATAACCTTACGGAGACAGGCGATGATATTACTACATCGACTTTAATTAAATATAAAGATTCAAAGCTTGGTAAAATAGTTTTGGTTTATTCTCTTAAAGATGTAAATGAAACAGTAGCAAGTAATGCTATACTTTCAATCGCTGTAAGTTTGGGGATCTTTGCTGCCGGTATAAAATTGATACTTTGGCTTACGCAGATAATT
>CAZECH010000316.1:0-3957 GCA_964510675.1 uncultured Ignavibacteriaceae bacterium | reverse complement strand
TAACCTATGCCTCTTTGGAGTTTTTTTATTTTTTTTACTTGTTGTTTTCTTTTTCTTTTTAGTTTTGTTTAACTTCTTTTAGAAGTCTTTCTTTGATTGCTTTTAATTTCTGATATTACCTGTATTACTTTTTTTAATCTGAATAATACAATCAAACTCGCCGATTTTCCATTCCTGTGTGTAACTACCATTTGAATTTTCACCTGCAGTTACACTTTCAGCTAATGTTTCAGTAGAAACATAATTACGGAAAGAATTAATTGCCTCGATTAGTTTTTCACTCCCACTAAAGAATATCTTAATTCTATCGGTAACATCAAAGCCTGCATCTTTTCTCATGTTCTGAATACGATTAACAAATTCACGTGCAAGTCCTTCCTCAATAAGTTCGTTAGTAAGTTCAGTATCAACTGCAACAGTAACTCCGTTTTCACTTTCAACAATCCAACCTTTAATTTCCGAACTGATTATTTCAATATCTTCCGGTGTTACAATAATTGTTTCACCATCAATATTCAACTCAACGTTTTTCCCAGATTCAACTGCCGATATTTCACTTTTGCCAAATGATTTTATTGCTTCGGCAGCAGCTTTAACTTTCTTACCAAACTTTGGTCCGATAGATTTAAAATTTGCTTTTGCAGATTTACTCACTATTTCAGAATCATCATCAAGAACAACAAGCTCTTTAATATTTACTTCATCAAGGATAACATCCTGCATATACTTTAAAGTATCCTTCCTTGTCTTTTCAACAACAACTATAATTTTCTTTAATGGTTGTCTTACTTTCAGATTAGCTTTCGCACGCAAAGCTCTTGTAAGATAAACAACCTGTTGTGCTAATTCCATCTTCGTTTCAAGTACCTTATCATTATAAACAACTTTAGGCATTGATGAAAGATGAACAGACTCAAAATCTTCTCTTTTAGTTACGGAATTTAAGTTAAAATAAATCTCTTCTGCCATAAACGGTGCAAAAGGCGATAAAAGTTTACAAACTGTAACAAGCGCTTCATAAAGTGTCTGGTAAGCCGAAAGTTTATTCTCATTCATTTCAGATTTCCAGAAACGTCTTCTGCATCTCCTTACATACCAGTTCGAAAGATGATCAATTGTAAAATTAGAAACTGCTCTTGCTGCTTTTGTTACATCGTAAGCATCCATTAATTCAGTATATTCTTTAACGAGAGAGCTAAGCTTGGAGATAATCCACCTGTCTATCTCCGGCCTTTTCTCATAAGGAACTAATTCCTCATTAAAATTGAACTTATCAATGTTGGAGTAAAGAGCAAAGAATGAATAAGTATTCAGCAATGTACCAAAGAATTTTCTCTGGCTTTCTGCAAGTGATTCTTCATCAAAAAGAGTTGGTCTCCACGGTGGACTGTTTGTAATGAGATACCATCTTGTCGCATCCGCGCCATACTTTTCAAACAACTGGAAAGGATCAACAGTATTGCCTTTGGTTTTTGACATCTTCAGTCCTTTTTTATCAAGGATCAGTTCATTCACAATGATGTTCCTGAATGCTACATTATCAAACAACATTGTGGCAATTGCATGAAGAGTATAAAACCAGCCGCGTGTCTGATCAATCCCTTCGCAAATAAAATCAGCAGGAAAAAATTTCTTTTCAAAAAGCTCTTTGTTTTCAAAAGGATAATGATACTGAGCAAAAGGCATTGCACCCGAATCAAACCAAACATCAATCACTTCCGATGTTCTTTTATAGATCTTACCATTCTTTTCAAAAAATATTTTATCAACAAAAGGCTTGTGAAGGTCAATCTCTTCTGCATCACGCACTGAAATTCTTTTTCCACTCTCTTCAATAAATCCTTCTTTCAGTTCTTCTATACTTCCTATTGGAAACATATCACCATCTTCGCTAACCCAGATTGGAAGCGGAGTTGCCCAGAACCTGTCACGTGACAGAGCCCAGTCTTTATTTTCTTCAAGCCAGTTTCCAAACCTGCCCGAACCAACTTCAGTTGGCTGCCAATTAATGGTTTTATTAAGTTCAATCATCCGATCAGCAATTGAAGTTGTTCTGATGAACCATGACTCACGGGCATAGTAAATTACAGGGACATTTTCATGCCGCCAGCTGAAAGGATATGAGTGAACAATTGTTTCTTTCTTAAAAAGCTTGCCTTCCTGTTTAAGTTTATATATAATATCATTGTCCGCATCCTTTACAAATTTTCCGGCAAAATCAGTAACATCATTTGTAAACAATCCTCCTCTTGTAACAGGCTGAAGCATGGGAAGATCATATTTCTTTGATAGATCATAGTCATCTTGACCAAACGCAGGAGCTATGTGAACAATTCCGGAACCATCCGCTGTACTTACAAAATCACCAATCGTAACATAAAAAGCTTTCTTATCTGGAGTTACATATTTAAGTAACTGTTCATATTCAATTCTTTCAAGTTCTTTCCCTTTCATCTCCTGAAGGATTTCATATTCACCTTCAATAACTGAAAGCCTGTCTTTTGCAAGAATTATTATTTTATCATTGTGTTTGATCTTCACATAATTAATGTCGGTTCCAACTGCAAGAGCTACGTTGGAAATAAGCGTCCAGGGAGTTGTTGTCCATACAAGGAAATATTCATCTGTCAAAGTTTGCCGGGATAAGTCAGAATTTTTAATCTTAAAGAAGACATAAACAGAAGGATCTTTCGTCTCACGGTATCCTAAAGCAAGTTCGTGTGAAGAAAGAACTGTTTCGGATTTAGGATCCTGCGGTACAATCTTGTAATCTTTATAGATAAGGCCTTTATCAAACATCGTTTTTAAAGCCCACCAAACAGATTCAATATATTCATTCTTAAGAGTAATATAAGCGGATTCAAGATTAACCCAGTATCCCATTCTTGTAGTCATCTTTTCCCAAAGGTCAAGATATTCGAATACTGATTCTCTGCAGGCTTTATTGTAATTTTCTATACCATACTCAAATACTTCACTCTTTTGTTTAATACCAATCTTCTTTTCTACTTCAATCTCTACAGGAAGACCATGAGTATCCCATCCTGCTTTCCTTTCAACTCTGTATCCCTGTAAAGTTTTGTAGCGGCAAACAAGATCTTTCAAAGTACGGGACATTACATGATGAATTCCGGGTTTACCGTTTGCAGTTGGCGGTCCTTCATAAAAAGTATAAGTTTTATTTTCATTCCTTGAAGAAATACTTTTTTCAAAGATCTTTTTCTCCTTCCAGAACTTTAAAATCTTTAGTTCTGTTTCAGGAAAATTTATTTTATCTAAATTCTGTTTGAACATTATCTTTACAAAGTATTATATGTTTTCATATTTTCTTATAAACTCTTTTTCCGCCTGGATAAAATCCTTAAGCTCCCGTTCAATCCTTTCTTTCTTAAGAATAATATCTTTCATAGAAAGTTCCGCTTCATTAATAATTCTCTTTGCTTCTATTTTTGCTTCTTTAATTGTAAGCTCAGCTTCCTTCTTGGCTTCCAGAAGAGTTTCATCATAGATTCTTTGCTTTTCCTGGAAGACAAGAAGATTTCTTTCGAGAGTCAGAACTTCTGCAACGGCCATCCCAAAATAACCCATTGTGCCAAGGGTTATATTCCGAAGACTATAAAGAATCAGGTTTTCAGTTATCAACTCATTTGCAGAAAAATATTCTCTGAAGAAGGTAATAATAAGAATGCTTACAAATGTTGCAGCAATTATGAGTGAGAAAATTATTTTTCCACCAATTTTCCATCCTATACTTTTATTGATATACCAGCCAAGTGCAAAACAAAGAACTGAAAGAACAAACCAAACTGCAAAACTATTTTCGCTAAAGCTAAAGAGCTTTGTGTTAAGAAAGTTTGAAACAAACATCAATAATCCAAGCAGAAGAGGAAAAATATAGTTGATTAATTTTCTTTTAAACATTTATATCCTCTTAATAACTTCTTTCATTATCAAAGT
>CAZECH010000315.1:0-3965 GCA_964510675.1 uncultured Ignavibacteriaceae bacterium | reverse complement strand
TTTACCATACTCAAAACCCCTTTGCTGTGGAATCATTTATTGATGAGATGGCTTATGCAGCGGGTAAAGATCCTTATGAATTCAGAAGAGATATGCTTCCGGAAGATTCTCGTCTGAAAAATGTACTAAACGTTGCTGCGCAGAAATCCGGATGGGTAAAAAAATTACCAAAAGGAAAAGGGATGGGAATAGCAGTTTCAGAATGCTATGAAAGTTTCAGTGCCCAGGTCGCAGAAATAACTGTTGAGAATAATAAAATAAAAGTCGATCGGTTTGTAGCTGTGATTGATTGCGGAATAGTTGTTAATCCTGACCTTGTAGAATCTCAGATGCAGGGAGCAATAGCTTTTGGATTATCTGCTGCCTTGAAAGGTGAAATAACTATAAAGAATGGAGGAGTTGAACAAAGTAATTTTGATGATTATCCCATCCTTTCATATAGTGAAATGCCGGTTGTTGAAGTTTATTGCATACAAAATAATTTTAAAGTAGGCGGAGTTGGTGAAGTTGGTGTTGCTGCCTGTGCACCCGCACTTTGCAATGCAATCTTTGCAGCATCAGGTAAAAGAATCAGAAGATTACCGGTTAAATTAGATTCGGTTTAGAATCACTTAATTTGAAGCTTTTTAATATTTAAAGGTAGCTGTAATTCTACAAATGAATGGCAAATTCTTCTATTTATATACTCCTTTCTTAACCTTAGTTTACTACCGAGCTTATGAATATGAAAAGATTGATGATTTGTTGTTTGAAAATTTTGATACCGATGTATACACAAACTTTGCGATTGTTGATTATCCGGGAAATATATGATTAGTGATTGAATTGATATGTAAAAGATTTATTTGTAAAGAGAAATCGTAAAGCATTTTTTTATATGGACTCCGCTAATTGCGGAGTCTTTTTATTTTAAACATGATTTTAATCCTTAGTAGCAGTATTTTAATCAGGTTAAAAATTAATCTGATATAATATAATGCTGAAAATTATAATGCTCTCAACTGCAATTGGTTTTATCTCCTGTGCACAAGAGTACTCTGATAATATACTTTCCCAGTTTTATGACAGCTCTCATCATTGGTATGATATTCACGATGAAGAAAGAATGATTGAACCTCTTCCTGACCAGCAGCAGTATGATCCTTCTGAGGTAACAAAGATTGCTGACAACATTCTGCTCTTTCAGAAAAATAACGGCGGCTGGCCAAAAAATTATGATATGCGTGCAATCCTGACAGAAGAACAAAAGACTTCTGTAATGAAAGGGAAAAATGAAACGAACACAACATTTGATAATGGCGGAACATACTCGCAGATAAACTACCTGGCATATGCTTATACTAAAACAAAAATTGAGAAATATAAAAATGCTTGCATCCAGGGAATAGAATTCACTCTTAAAGCTCAATATGAAAATGGAGGATGGCCGCAGTTCTTTACTGATACAAGTGGGTACAGGAAATATATTACTTTTAATGACGGGGCAATGACCGGGATAATGGAAATGCTTAACAGAATAGTAATGGGATCCCAGGAGTTTTCCTTTTTAGATGATGAGATTTGCTACAGAGTTAAGACTGCTTTTGATAAAGGAATTGATTGCATTCTGAAATGTCAGATTGAAGAAAATGGTGTGAATAATGTTTGGTGCCAGCAGCATGATGAAATTGATTTCCATCCACAAAATGCACGATCGTTTGAACCGGCTGCTATTTGCAATGGTGAAAGTGCCGGTATTGTAAAATTGCTGATGAGTATTGATAATCCTTCTGAAGAGATTATTAATTCTGTTCAAAGTGCTGTAAGATGGTTTGAAGAATCAAGAATTAAAGGGATAAGAGTTGATTGGGTAGATTCGACTCACGCTGACTTTGTCTATCACTCAACAGACAAGGATAGAGTAGTGGTTGAAGATCCGGATGCACCTCCTATTTGGGCGCGGTTCTATGAGCTTGGTACTCACAAACCATTATTCTGCAGACGAGATGGAGAAATTGTCTATTCTATGAAAGAAGTTGAAAGAGAAAGAAGAACCGGTTATGCCTGGTATGTTGATTGGCCGCAGGAAGTACTTGATCTTTATCCCGAATGGCAAATGAAATTTACAAAAAATGAAAACGTTTTGAAGAAATAATTCGTTCTATAATGTCATCCTGAACTTATTTCAGGATCCTAAAATTCCATCATCGGTTTTCCCCTTTTACAAAGCTGCACACACACACCAAAAGGATCACGCAGCATTATAAGATTTGAACCATCATCAAGCTTTAAATCTTCTTCCAGCTTTGCACCGGCATTTATTAATTTGTTTTTAAGTGATTGCGGATCATCAACCATAAATGCAAAATGGAATTCGAGAGGATGAGCATTTTTATGATCCGGGAACTTCGCTGAATTGTTTGCATAAATTTCCAGCACAACCCTTCCCGTCTTGTCTGCAATAAAGTGAGTAAAAGGAACATTGTCAATTGATCTTACAATTTTCATTTCAAAATTATCCACATACCATTTTGCCATTTCAACAGGATGTGCAACATTAAGTGCAAAGTGTTCGAATATCATTTTTACCTCAAGCTAAGTTTTTTGGATTCAAAGATAATAATTATAAAGTGAAGGATTTAAGAAAGACAAATAAATCATCTTTAAGCATTAAAATCACCTCATAAAATGACTTATTTCAGGAGCAATCTATAAAATACTAATCAACAAATAATTTAATTGCCATTTGTTAAGTAATTAATCTTTTGTAATATTCAGACGTAATTAATCCCATTTTATTTTATACTCAATACGTGGGACATTAATATTCATAATCAATCTTTCTTTCAAATAAATCTCATAGTGTACAAGGTTTTATATTTACTAATTTTTTTCAGAAAAAGATTACAAAAATTCTAATAATTTTAAGGAGACAGAAATGACAACAAAATATTACTTTTTTTTCCTCATGATATTTTTCTTCTTAAGTACATTCCCAATTTTTAGCCAGGGAAAAATTGATGTTTCTAAATCTGTTTTTAAGAATTCAACTCTTTTAATAGATCCGTTAACCAAATCGCCATCGAGTATAAGAATTGAAGAAGAAAATTATATTCCTTTGAAATCTTTTTTTAATGAGTATAGAAAAACATTTGGTTTATCAAATGATAATGAATTTATTTCTAACAAAGTTTCAACTGATAAATTGGGACAAACTCATTATACATATAAACAATATTATAAAGGTATTGAATTAGCAGAAGTTCGATTTATTCTCCACGCAAAAAATGATATGGTCTTCTATGCTAATGGCAGAATTATTCATGGCCTCAACCTGAATGTAACTCCATCTTTAACTGAAAGTGAAGCATTACAGTTTGCTATGTCCGATATTAATGCCGAATCTTATATGTGGGAGAATAAGAAAAATGAAGCTTATCTTAAGAGAGAACAAAATAATCCTGATGCAAGCATGTATCCCAAAGGTATTCTTATGCTAAGCGCTAAGAATTTTGATATGGCTGTTGAAAATTTTCATCTGGTTTATCGGTTTGATATTTATTCTGAAAAACCAATTGACAGATACTATATAGATGTAGATGCAAACACCGGAGAAATCATAAATAAAATTTCAAGAATGCAAAGCGGTGATGTTCCGGGTACAGGAACTTCTGTTTATAATGGAGTTGTTTCTTTAACTATAGCTGACACGGCTATTTCATCTAACGGACCAAGCAGATGGCATGTAAATTCCTGGAATGCATACCAAGGTGGTTTAAGCTGGTGGGATGCAGACCCAAGCTTTGGAAATCAGGGTGGTTACGATAATGCATGGTATGAAGGATTGGATACAGATTCCATAATTTTATCCGGCTCTAACCCAAATTTAGAATTTTATCATCGCTATAATGTTGAAGATCCTGCAGGGGCATCATCTCCATACAATGGCTGGGATGGAATGAATGTTAGAATTTCAACTGATAATG
>CAZECH010000314.1:0-3990 GCA_964510675.1 uncultured Ignavibacteriaceae bacterium | reverse complement strand
TATGTTGACAGGTGGTTCGGTTATAGTGAGGTGGAAGTTACCTGGTGGCAAAGATTTTTTGATTTTTATCCGTTATACCTTGCCGCATCGGGAGGCGCACCATTAGTGAAAAATAATCAGGCAGTTTTCAATAATGAATATGCCGTTGAGGTTTTTTCTTTCCTGCAGGAGTTGTACAAAAAAAATTATTTTTCCAAAGAAAAACTTTCTGCACGTCAGGATGTTTTCTTAAGCGGTGTTACTGCAACAAGATTTGTAGGACCTTGGGAAATATCCCACGCAGAAAAATTTAAACCGGAAGGTTTTGAGTATGAATATGCCTTTATGCCTGTACCCGATGATCACACAGGACCTGTTTATACTTATGGTGATCCGAAAAATATAGTTATCTTTAAGACATGCAAAAATCCTCAGGCTGCATGGGAATATATTAAAACAATGATTGATAATGAAGGCGATCTGAAACTTTTGGAATTAACTAATCAGTTGCCGAGGAGGAAAAATCTTAACAGCAATTCTTTCTTTAATGATTATTTTACTAAAAACCCAAAGATGAAAATCTTCGCTGATCAGTCGGACTATGTTAAGGGAACCGATGCATCACCGGTATTAAAGGAAATTTTTGATCTGATCTCCCAGCAATATGAAGCATGTGTCGTTTACAGCAGGAAAACACCCAAAGAGGCTATTACCGATGCAGCAGATGCTGTTAATTTATTATTCCTGGAATAGACTATTATTAAATGATTACACAAAAAAAAATATTACCCTACTTGTTGGTATCTCCTTATATAGTGCATTTTTTTCTTTTCGTTGCATTTCCTGTTGGATTTTCAATCGTACTCACATTTCACAAATGGAATATTATCTCTCCAATGGAATATACCGGGTTGAATAATTATGTGAGATTGTTCAGTGACAAAACTTTTTTAAAATCAATCGTAAACACTTTAATCTTCTTAGTCATTCACATCCCGCTTCAGATAGTCGTTGCACTTTTTCTTGCCGAAGTATTAAATCAGCGAATTAAACTTAGAGGATTATTCAGAGGTGCTTTTTTTCTTCCGGTAATTGTTTCAGGAGTTGTAGTCACGATTTTGTGGCAGCAGTTATTTGGATATGACACCGGCTTGCTGAACAGATTATTAATAGGGATTGGATTAGATAAAATCGGATGGCTGACTGATCCGGATATTGCGATGGGCTCAATAGCAATTATGGCTACATGGAAAAATGTCGGACTTTATATTGTATTGTTTTTAGTTGGACTTCAGACTGTTCCTCCTCAATACTATGAAGCTGCTGAGCTTGAAGGTGCTAATCACTGGCAGAAGTTTTTCAAAATTACACTGCCTATGATTAACCCGACAATTTTTATGGTTGTGCTGCTTTCAACTATTGGCGGATTTTCATTATTCATTGAGCCTTATGTAATGACTGGTGGTGGACCATTGAACAGCACCATTTCCGCGGTTCTTTATATTTACAAGCAGGGATTTTTCTATTATCACATGGGTTATGCAGCAACATTAGGATTATTTTTTGCTTTAATAATTTTAGGTGTGGTGGTAATTCAGAAAAAATTTATTGAGAAGGACAGTTGAAAAAAATAAGAACAATATTGTTTTATTTGTCTCTGGCTGTAAGTGCTTTAGTCTTTGTTTACCCTTTTTATTGGATGATAATGGCATCACTTGCACCGGAAAACGAAATTGGAAATCTATCATCAATCCCCAGCTCTTTAAATTTGAATAGTTATTTACAGGTGGTAGATAAAATTCCTATTGGAGGTGCATTTATAAACAGCCTGATCGTTGCATCATCAATCACCATTGGCGTTCTGGTATTTGGTTCTATGATTGGTTATGCATTATCAAAACTTGAGTTTAAAGGCAGGGATTTAATTTTTTACGTAATTATTTTTACAATGACTCTTCCTTTTCAAATAACCCTGATTCCTCAGTACATTATTATGGTTAAGTTTGGATGGATTGATACTTACTGGGCATTGATTGTTCCTTATCTTATAAATGCTTTGGGTATAATTATGTTCAGACAATATTTTAAAACGATCCCGCAAAGTTTAATTGATTCAGCAAGACTGGATGGCTGCAATGAACTGGAAATAATATTCAGAATACTCTGGCCCAATTCATTGCCTGCCATTATTACTATTGGTATAATTACTTTTATGGCTTCCTGGAATGAAGTACTATGGCCGTTAATTGTTATACGTGATGAAAGTTTAATGACTATGCCGCAGTTAGTAACTCTTTTTGCTGTTGGAGGAAGGGCTGAATCTCAGTTAGGTGTTAAGCTGGCATCTGCTGTTATGCTTGCATTACCAATTGTGCTGGCTTACTTATTCTTTCAAAAATATTTCATACAGAGTATGGCTTCAACGGGAATTAAGGAATAAATTGGATAATCATTTTATGATCGCAAAACAAATTATGGAGATAAATGAAAGCAATTAGAACAAGGATAGTTATTAAACCTGATTATAAAAGAGTTCTCTACAGACCTTTTACAATTATTTCTGAAGAGAGAATAATAAAAATTATTGGTAGAATTCTGACTCTTTCAGAAAAGGAAGTTAATAAAGAGCTAAGGCAGGTTATGACAGAATTTGAGGAACGGCATCAAAGACTTTGGAGCTTTTATCTTAACAGATTTGAGCAGATGAAAAAGTATTTGTTAACCGACCAGCAGTTAAGTGATGAAAGAAAATTATTAATCGGTGCTTATTTCACACAAGAATATTCTCTTGAATCTGCCGCACTTTTTAATCCTTCAATGGTATGGCATCCGGATCAAACAGACGTACCGGAGGGAAGCAGGCGTTTTATACTGAGCTTAAGAGCTACAGGAGAGGGGCATATTTCGTCAATTACTTTCAGAACTGGTATGATTGATAAAGAGAATAAAATAACCATTTCGCCCCCCACCCGTTATGTAACAATCTCGGAAAACATTTCTAATCCTGTTTATGAAAAAATGCTTTTTGAAAGAAAGCTTATGGAGCTTGATTTGCTGAATGATTTTGCAAAAAAAATATTAAGCAGCCTTGAAGACAATTTTACCATTGGTGATCTTGAGGATTGTATAAAAATATTAATCCGGCCTTTCAGAAATAAAACCGGGGAACATGAGTTTACTGCAAAAGCAATTTTATCTCTCGCACTTTCAAATTATGAGATTCAATATTCACCTGATCAAAGACTTTCGGAACGAATAATTTTTCCTCATTCTCCCTCGGAAATTAATGGAATTGAGGATGCCCGTTTCGTTGAGTTTATTGATGATGACGGTGAAAGGACTTATTACGCTACGTATACAGCTTACGACGGCAAAGTTATTTTTCCACAGCTCCTCGAGACTAAGGATTTTCTACATTTTAAAATCACCACCTTAAACGGACCTGAAGTAAAAAATAAAGGTATGGCACTTTTTCCCAGAAAAATTAATGGGCTTTATGCAATGATCTCTCGGCAGGATAATGAAAATATTTTTTTAATGTATTCCGAGCATCTTCATTTCTGGTACACCAAACAATTAATTCTGAAACCAACATTCCCCTGGGAATTTATGCAGCTTGGCAACTGTGGTTCGCCGATTGAAACCAAGGCTGGCTGGCTGGTTCTAAGTCATGGTGTGGGAGCAATGCGTAAGTATTCAATCGGAGCTTTTTTATTGGATAAAAATGATCCGTCAATTGTTATCGGTCGTTTAGAAGAACCCTTGTTAACTGCTAATGAAAATGAAAGAGAATGTTATGTGCCCAATGTTGTTTATAGCTGCGGAGGTGCAATTCATGGAGATAAACTTATTATTCCTTATGCTATGTCTGATCATGCAAGCAGCATCGCGAAGGTCAGCATTAGTGAATTACTTCAAAAATTAACTGAATCTAAATTATAATTACAAAAGGTAACTAATTGAAAATATGCAGATACAATAAAAATCCTATTCTAACTAAAGAAGATGTAC
>CAZECH010000313.1:0-3991 GCA_964510675.1 uncultured Ignavibacteriaceae bacterium | reverse complement strand
GTAATCCTTGAATTTCATGGAGGGAAAAATGCTGTTTTCCTGACACGTAAATAGGGAAGTCGCTCGGCATTACAAGCTGGCGCGAAGCGCCTCCGCGGCTGCGTGCTATGATGAGCCGTCAAAATTAAACCGGGCGAAATAAAAAGAACTGTTGATTACATTGAACAAAAGTGGAATGAAATAATTCCTGAGTATCCTTTCGAATTTTCTTTTCTTGATGAAAACCTTAACAAAATGTATAAAGAACAGGATAACCTTGGAAAGCTTGTTGGATATTTTTCAATACTTGCAATATTCGTTGCCTGTCTCGGAATGTTTGCACTTGCTTCATTTAATGCAGAGCAAAGAACAAAAGAGATTGGTGTTAGAAAAGTTCTCGGTGCTTCCATTGCAAGCATAACTATTCTTTTTACAAAAGATTTTTTAAAGCTAGTTTTGATTGCGATAATTATTGCATCTCCTGTTGCTTATTTAATCTTAAACAAATGGCTTGAAGACTTTGCTTACAGAGTAAGTATAAGTCCTCTAGTATTTATAATAGCGGCTTTATTAACATTGCTTATTGCTCTATTTACAATTTCTTTCCAGGCTATTAAAGCGGCATCGGCTAACCCTATTAAATCGCTAAGGTATGAATAACATATAAGGGTGTTTTTATGTTTAAAAACTATTTTAAAATTGCATTTAGAAGCCTAGCTAAAAATAAATTTTTTACTGCTATTAACGTAGCTGGTTTATCTCTTGGATTGACATCATGTATTTTAATATCTCTTTATGTTATTAATGAAATCAGTTATGATAAATATCATCAAAAAGCGGACAGGATTTTTCGAGTAAAAATCTCTCTTGACCTTAATGGGGTTCTCTATAGAGAAGCCTCTGTTCCATTTCCCGCTGCTGAAACACTTGAGAATGAGTTCCCTGAGGTAGAGAGTTCCGTAAGAATTTATAAAAATACTGAATCTGTACTAATAAGATTTAACGAAAAAATTTATAAAGAAGAACATCTTTTTTTTGCTGATCAATCCTTATTTAAAATTTTTGATTTTGATTTTTTATATGGCAATTCTATAACAGCTTTCAGTGATCCCGCAAGTGTAGTTATAACTAATTCAACTGCAAAAAAATATTTTGGTGATGCAAATCCACTTAATAAACTTATAGTTTATAACAACAGCCAGGTACTAAAGGTAACGGGTGTTATAGAGGATGTCCCCTCTAATTCTCATTTTAAATATGATTTTATTGTACCCTTAGATTTTCAATTGAATATCTGGAAACAGGCAACAGGTTTAGAAGGAAGGGAAAACAAATGGTTCTGGACCGGTGCCTGGACATATTTACTTTTGGAGGAAAATCAGAATGCAGGAAAAGTGATTGAAAAATTTCCCGGTTTTGTTCAAAAATATTTCCCGGATAGAATTAAAGCCGGTGTAACATTAGGGCTGCAACCTATAACCGATATTCACATATATTCTGATCTTGATAACGAAATAGAACCAAATGGTTCTGTATTATATGTATATATATTTTCAGCAGTGGCGTTATTCGTTTTACTGATTGCTTGTATTAATTTTGTAAATCTTTCCACCGCCCGATCTTCAAAAAGATTTAAAGAAGTTGGTGTTAAGAAAATTCTTGGAGCAAAAAGATATCAGTTAATTTTTCAGATTTTTTCTGAAACAATTCTTTCTGTTATAATTTCATTTGTTGTTACGTTCGGTATGGTTGAATTGCTGCTTCCATTTTTTAATGACCTTACCGGATTACAATTATCTATGGGGTTAATTAGTATAAATGACTGGATATTATTTACTCTGATACTGCTTTTATCTGTATCACTTCTTTCAGGATTATATCCTGCTTTTTATATCTCCCATTTTAATCCTGTAAATTCTTTGAAAAAGTTGAGTGACAAAGGCGGATCGAAAGAATTTTTCAGAAAAATTCTTGTAACTGCCCAATTTTCCATTTCTATTGCACTGATAATCGGTACAGGGATTATTATTCAGCAGCTTCAGTTTATAAAAGATAAGGACCTTGGTTTTGATAAAGATAATGTAATCTTTATAAAGGCTCGTCCGGAAATAAATCAAAATTTTGATGCATTCAGGAATGAATTATTAAGATATCCGGAAATAAAGAGTGTTTCAACAACATCGAATATTCCCGGTGAAGGATTTTATGCATACCGTTTTGTTCCGGAGGGGACTTCTATTGAAGAGCCAGTTATTTTTCCAATGCTGAATGTTGATTTTGATTTTCTTGAAACTTTATCAATTAAGATTAAAACGGGCCGGGAGTTTTCAAGATATCATCCCTCAGATATTACCGATGCTTTTATTATTAATGAAACTGCTTCAAGAATGTTGGGCTGGCAAGAAGACCCAATTGGTAAAAAATTATCTTTGTTTGCTGCCGGAACTGAAGAGATTGGAAAAACAGGAAATGTAATAGGCATTGTTGAAGACTTTAATTTTGAATCTCTGCATCATGAAATGAAACCGGTGGTTTTAACCTTGGGAGGTTATACAGAGTACTATATTATTAAAATAACTGCGGCCGATCTGAAAAAAACTATTTCTTTTATTGAACAGACATATAAAAAGTTTTCTCCCGGCTGGCCGGTAGAATATTCTTTCCTTGATTCAAATCTTTTAAAAAATTATCAGAGTGAAGTAAATCTTCAGAAGATTATAAACTACTTAACCATACTTGCCATTCTAATTGCATGTCTTGGTTTATTTGGTTTAGCTTCCTTCACTTTTGAAAGAAGAACGAAAGAGATAGGTATAAGGAAAGTTTTGGGTGCATCAATTCCTAATATAATTTTCCTTTTTTCAAATGAGTTCATAAAACTCATATTTATTTCAAACATAATTGCCTGGCCGGTTGCATATTTTGCTATGAATACCTGGCTTAATGATTTTGCTTATAAGACTGAAATAAATATCTGGATATTTGTTTTATCGGGTTTGATTTCAGTTCTAATAGCATTGTTAACAGTCAGTTTTCAGGCAATTAAAGCAGGATTTTCCAATCCTGTTAAATCTCTTCGATATGAATAATATTAAATTGTATTTAAACTAATATTTTAAAATCCCAATATGATGTTTCAGAAAATTAAACATGCTCTTTTGCTTGCTTAACCGCTTCATTAATAAGTTGTATTAAATCATCTTTTTTAAATGGTTTAGAAATATAATGTGTGCATCCTTCCGCCAGGAATTTTTCCTTATCACCTCTCATTGCAAGAGCAGTAACAGCAATAATGGGTGTGCCAGCATAACCGGGGATTTGTTTAATTTTTTGTGCTGCTTCAAGTCCGCTCATCCCTGAACCAAGGTTTATATCCATTAAAATAGCTTCATATTTTATTTTCTTAGCCATATTAATTCCTTCATCACCGGTTAAAGCCAGGTCAACTTCATATAAATCTGCAAGGAAAAACCTTATGACCCCTGCATTAGATTGATCATCTTCAACAAGAAGAAGTTTGTGTGATCTGTTTTCCGGAATACTTCCTGAGAATTCAATTTGAAGCTGCGAAGGATCGGTATAAGTTTGTTGCAATTCAAACTTCCTTATAATTGGAAATATCAAAGTAAATGTGGAGCCTTTACCAAATTCACTTTCAACACTAATTTCACCCTGCATCATTTCAACAAATTTTTTGGCTACAGTTAAACCTAAACCGGTTCCTTCAAAGCTGCGGTTTAAACCTTCACTCATTTGTCTGAAAGCTTCAAATATTGCATCCTGGCTGTTCTTCGGAATGCCTATACCTGTATCCCTTACTTTAATAATTACAAATTGCTTTCCCGAACCTATATCTTCTTTAAAAATGTTTAAACTTATTCCTATATAATGCCGCCGTTTCAATTGTTTTGTCCGTACTCAAACCATCAACAATAATTATCTCCAGTAGCTCGTTATCATAGTCTGAATTCAATATTGAGAACATGCTGGAGGTTGATTATCTCAAAAAAAA
>CAZECH010000312.1:0-4001 GCA_964510675.1 uncultured Ignavibacteriaceae bacterium | reverse complement strand
CCAAGGTATTTTTCCATTAAATCATTCTGAAAAACATCAATCCCTGCTGGTACTGGAGTATGAGTTGTAAAGATATTAGAATAAAATCCAACTTCTTTTGCTTCTTTAAAACTTAAACCATCTTCGTGAATTAAAAACCTCATTCTTTCAAGGGACATAAAAGCAGAATGTCCTTCATTCATATGGCAAATCATTGGTTGAATATTGAGAGCTCTCATTGTTCTTATTCCACCAATTCCAAGTATAATTTCCTGCTCAATTCTTGTTTCGATATTACCACCATATAAAGAACGTGTTATTTTCTTATCATGTTCGGAGTTTTGTGGGACATTAGTATCGAGTAAGTAGAGTGGGATTCTTCCAACATCAATTTTCCAAACCTGGATGAAAACTTCTTTTGAAGCATATTTAACCGAGAGAGTAAAAGGTTCGTTTTTTTCATCCATCACCAGCTTCATCGGAAGATTATTGAAGTCGTTAAGTTCATATCTTTCATGCTGCCATCCATCCGAATTCAAATATTGCTGGAAATAACCTTCCCTATACAAAAGTCCGATTCCTATTAAGGGAATTCCAAGATCACTGGAAGCTTTAAGGTGATCTCCGGCTAGTACACCTAAACCACCACTGTAAGTTTGTAAACATTCAGTTAAACCGAACTCTGCTGAGAAATAAATAATATTAAAATTTTTAGAGTAGCTGAAATTTTTGTTGTACCAATTTTTTGCATTCAAATATTCCTGAAGATGTTTATAGACTCTATCGAGATGGGATTTAAATCCGTCGTCGTGAGAAATTTCTTCAAGTCGTTCCTGGCTAACTTTGCCAAGTATCATAACCGAATTTTGATTAGTGTCTTCCCAAAGTTCTCTGTCTAATCTTCTAAATAATTCACGTGCATCGGGATTCCACGACCAATGAAGATTGTATGCAACCTCTCTTAAATGTTCAAGGTTTTCCGGTAAAGAAGGAATCACATTATACGTTCCAAGAAATTTATACATATATACTCCGGTTATAAATCTAAATTCAACATTCCAGTAAAATAACTTCTTAAATATATCAAAAGGATTGTCTTCAGAGAAACAGGTTTGGTTAAAAAAATAAGCCGGAAATTAATTCCGGCTACAAATCGATTTAAAAAAATCAGTCTTAAGCTTACTTAAGTAATATCATCTTCTTCAAATTTGAGAATTCACTTCCATCATTACCTGATGCTTTTAATTCAAAGAAGTAAACACCACTAACCATTTTTTTACCAGTATCATTCATAGAATTCCAATTCACTGAATGAATTCCGGCATTTAGCTGACCATCAAATAATACTTCAACAACTTCACCAAGAATATTATATACTGTTAATTTAACATTGGAAACAACCGGTAGCGAAAATTCTATAGTTGTTGATGGATTAAATGGATTTGGATAATTTTGTTGTAAAATAAATTTATTTGGTACATAAGTAATATTATTATTTTCAACCGATGTAACACCATCCCATAAATAAGTAAGTCCCGTGATATTTTTATAACCTACAGGTCCAATTACTGTCCCAACACCAGTTACCGTATCAATTTGAATAAAATTATTAATCTGATTAGTTACTCCAGTAACAGCAAAAAGATTACCAAATCCATCAAAAACCAAAGCAAAATTTACTGTACTAAGACCTGTATTACCTACAATTGTAGTATCACCGGTAGTAATATCAATTTTAAAAACTCTATCTTTATTACCTCCGAAAGTTATATAGGCAGATGCCCACAATTCATTAGTTACAGGATTAAAAGCAATATTTGAAACCGGGGCATTAGCACTTGTAATAAATGTTGCTGTTTCATCTGTTACATCAATTCTATAAAGGTCACCTGTTTTTGTAATTCCGTAAAAGACACCACTTGTATCGAATGATACTCCGTACATTTCTGCAATAGGTAGAGTAAAAATTGTATATGCATCTCCAGCTTCTACGTTTATTCGTACTATTTGTGATTCGATGAGATTTGTTACAACACCATAAATAATATTTGAGCTGGGATCAATGGAAATACTTTTTATTTCGTTGAATAATGATGGACCTATCAGAGTTCCGGCTCCAGAACTCAAATCTATTGTCAAAACTTCTCCATTGTTTTGAATTCCCGACGATCCATAAATTTGATTAAAATTCGCTGATGCTATTGTGTAACCATTTCCTTTTAAGGTAAACCCTTTAAAATCGGGGTCATTAGAGGTTACCTGAATAAATTCTTCATAATCACCTGTATCAGTTGGTGTAAAAACAAATTCTATTGTAAGTGAATCATATGTGTCAAATCTAACGGGATAATTTAATTGAGTAATCATGCGAAAAGGTCCTACCGAATCGGTAATGGCATCAATAAGCAAATTGTCTTGTCCATAATTTGAAATAATAGCTTTAAGTGTATCACTATTAAAATTTACTTCAACATCTGCAAAATCAAATAGTAAGCTGTTAGTTTGAACATAAGTACCTGGGAAAGGTGTTAAGCGAATTTCTCCAACCCAGGTTCCCCATCGATTTGTACCAGAGGCATATTCTGTAAACATCCAGATATTGTATTCTGTCACCGGGTCAAGATAAATTCCGTGATAATCTCCCCAGCGATTTCTTGTACTTCCAAAAGTGACTACATAATTACCTAAACCCTCCTTAAGTAAAGTACTTCCACCTAATCCAGGTGGATCGGTGGCAAACCGTGTTGTGTAAAATGCACCTGCATACTCTGTTAATGAAGTCCTTGTATAATTGATTGCAATATTCTGATCTTTATCAACAGTCAGATTAGGAAAGAGATACCAATAATCAGCAGCTCCAAAAGTAATTTCTTCGATGATTGTATTATTACTTACATCAATTTTATAATACCTTATGCTTGAATTTGAAGAAGAAGTGGGATTCTGAATTGTCTGCACTGCCCATAAAAATCCATCTCTGTAAACAGGTGCCGTTTTCATTCCACTTTCATTTGATGAAATTAAAGGTGAACCGCCACCTAATTGATTTGCGTTAGGTGCAGGATTATAAAAAGTAACTGGAATATTAACACCGGTCAGTACTGGATTAGTCAATGGATCTATTAAACGGTAAAGGGTTATAAAACCAACTCCCTGATTGCGAACTGTATGAATAAAATAATGTTCATTAGTTGTATCTCCATACATTATTACCGGATGTATAACGTCTGGTTTAGAAGAATTTCCCGGGTATGAAATGTCATATATATCATTCCATGTTACCGTACCGCCAGTTGCTGAATAATATTCAGACTTATTTAGAATTCTAATTCTATCGTACACTTTGGAGGCACTAGTACTAGGAAATGTCCATTGTCTGGAGTTGATATAAATTGCTTCCTGATCAAATCCAATTTGAGGATAATCTGCCCAGTGATTAACTACAGTATTTCCCACTACATTGGCAGGTAAAGCATAATTATACCAGACTCCTGTTGGATCATCATCATCTGAAATTGAAATAAGAAAATGAGCTCTTTGGGGACTATCAAGCTGACTATCCCATAACATAAACCATCTGCCTGCGTAATGGTCATAAATAATTTGTGGATCAAAAGATAAAGGATTTGTTAAAACACTTGAATACCATTGATCTGCATCAATATTCCTTAAAAGATTACCATGTTTATCCCAGATTGCAAAACGGCTATTGACAGTTGCTAAGATATGATTTGGTCCAACTGCGATATGAGGATCGGGCGGAATTGAATTGGTCATTGAGATTCCCTGGAAATCCTGAAGAAGGACTGGCTGACCATTGCTTCCTCTATTATTTGCATTTGAATCCTCAAAATAATTTGTACCTTTAGGTGCTGCAGGTGGAACTAAATATGTGAGTGATTCATCATATGCTGGTTTAACAGTATTTCTAATACCCCTTTCAATAGGATTACCTATTTGAATAACCCTGGTAAAATCATCTGTTGAAACCATAACACCACTGGAAACACTACCTGTATCTG